>JAFDAT010000089.1 GCA_019313725.1 Deltaproteobacteria bacterium | reverse complement strand
AGCGGTAGACGTTTCAGAGCAGAGAGGGTGTGAACCATTTCATCAAGGGTGTCGACGGAGATGATGCCGGTCTGCCGGCACATGCCTTTCCAGATCTGAAAAGAACCGGCCAGCGCCGCCGTGTGAGAACGGGTGGCCCGTGCGCCCCCCTCGGTCTGACCGCCTTTCCAGACCACCAGTGGTTTGTTGCGGGTCATCTTTTTAGCGGTTTCGAAAAAGGCACGGCCGTTTTTAAGGCCTTCGAGGTAGCTTGCGATTATAGTTGTTTTGGGGTCGTCGGCCATATAGCTCAGGAAGTCATGGGCTTGCAGATCACAGGCATTGCCGAAACTGACGGCTTTACTGAAATGGATGCCCTCAATCGAGCCCACTTTTACGACCATATTCGCCAGCTGTCCGCTTTGCGAAAAAAGACCCACGGACCCGGGTTTGTCCGGAAGTTCGCCGTTCCACGCCAGGCCGCCTTCGGGGCAGTAGAGTCCCATACAGTTGGGCCCGACAACACGAATGCCTGCTTTGCGGGCAATGGCCATGATGCCTTTTTCAATGTCGGCATTGGCAGCCTGTCCGGTTTCACCGAAACCGGCCGTAAGCATGTGGACAAACCGGACGCCTTTTCGGGCACAAGCCTCCATGACGTTCCTGGCGGATGATGCCCGGACGCAGAAAACCGCAAGATCGACGGGTTCCGGTATATCCAGAATGGAGCGGTAGCATTTGTAACCCAATATGGATTCGGCTTTGGGGTGGACGGGAAAAATTCTGCCCGCAAAGCTTTGTCGGATGCACCCGTTGATGTAGGCGTTGCCGCTGTCCCAAGTGTACCCCCTTTTGGTGCTGGCGCCCACTACGGCGATGGATTTCGGGTTAAAGAGGCTGTGCAGATCGGTGGATGTCTGGGGTTTCATAATCAAGTCCTTTGTATCGTCTAACCTTAACCGAGTGTTTAAATTTTCACGCTTCGTAATTTACAGAATAAACAGCGTATTTCAAGACAAACTATTGTTTATCCCTCATTCGTGGTTATTTTAGATAAATTTTAACAAAGGAGAAAAAATGAAACGTACATTGGTAACCCTTACGGTATTGGTTGTATTTTTAGTGGCGGGGGTGCCTGCCATGGCGAGTGATCCGGTGAAAACCTTTGAGGAAGGCTGTAAGGTTGAGTTGGAAAAGTACTGTGCCATGGTCACCCCGGGTGACGGGCGCCTCCTGGGCTGTCTTTTCGCTTACCAGGACAAGCTGTCTAACAAATGTGAATACGCCCTTTACGATGCGGCTGTCCAGCTGGAGCGTGCGGTGGCAGCACTCACTTACGTGGCCAACGAGTGCGACGATGACCTGGAAAAGTTTTGCAGCACGGTGGCCCCCGGTGAAGGCCGCCTGGTGGACTGCCTTGATAAAAATATGGCCAAAGTCAGCGACCGCTGCAAATCGGCCATGAAGGATGTTGGTTTGGAATAAAAATCAGAAGCCAGAGGACGGAGGACAGATTTCCAGAGATCAGAGCCCCAAAGGCCAGAGTGACAGAGGACAGGGGACAGAACATCAGGACAACGAAATCTGAAACCGGTATATAAGGGCGCAAAGGAGAATTTATCCTTCTTTGTGCCCTTTGTGTCTTTGTGGTTAGGATATATTAAGAACCGACGAGAGGGAAGCTATTCGTAATGACTCCACATTCGAATAACCTTCACTATTTTTTCTTCCTCTATAACTTGGTAGACCAGCCGGTGCTTGATGTTGATGCGGCGGGAGTATGTTCCTGATAGGTCTCCTATCAATTTTTCATATGGAGGAGGAACTTTGTAGGGATTTTCACGCAGAATATCCATCAGTTTCTCGGCTTTAGGCTGCAAGCCGGCAGCGGCGATTTTTCGGGCATCTTTTTGAGCTTGTTTTGTGTATACCAGTCGCCACATTACCAGCGGATTTCCTCTGAACATTCTTCAACGGGAGTGGCCAGTCCATCCAGAATAGAATCACGCATACCCGGAATATTCAAAAGATAGATGGTCTCCTGAATAGAGCGCCAATCTCCCTCTGAAATAAGAACTGCGTTGCCGCGCTTTCCTGTGATAACAATAGGTTCATTGGTTTCTACTGTTTGGTCAATGAGTCGGTAAAGCTTGGATCTGGCTTCGGTTGCGGTTACGGTGGGCATGCTGTTCTCCTTGTTCCTATACGCTGGTTATGCAAAAAAGTACGTCATAGCGTACGCATTGTCAAGAAAGAACTTTTTTTTAAATGGCCAGCTTTCAAAAAGCGCCCAGATATCGTGGCGGGCATGAAAATCGGCCACAGTGTACTGAAAACCGCCATCCCTTTGGAGAACGCCTCTTTTATAGGATCGGTTGAGGAACGTTTCAACATCCCGGGGGCCGTTGCAGTCCGGTGCGGCGGACCAGCGTGTCTGAACGGCATGGGTGTCCAGCGTGTCCCGTCCCAGCAGGAGCACCAGTTCGATCTCTTGCGGTTCATAAAAGCGGTCTATCCAGGATATCAGGAAATCAGGCAAACCAACCAGTGAAATAAATTGTTTTAATCGCTTTGACGTATTGGACATAATGAATTCATTCCAGGCGTTTAGTGAAATAGCGTTGACAAAATAAAACGACAATCACGAAACTTGAAAAGCACGAAAATTTCAATGGTTTTTTTCGTGATTTAACGCTTTCGTGCTTTCGTGATGAGAAAAAATGATCGAGAACACGAGTTCTTCAATGTACGAACGGGCCATTATAATTGTAGTTTTCCCATTTAAAGCACCAGCTCCCGGATAAATTCAGTCAGCTGGTTCAGGTTGGCACAGGGCCGCACTTCATTGCAGAGCCCTTCGTACGTGCGCATCTCGCTGTCCCCGGAATACCAGAACATTTGGGTCTCCGGATTGAGCCAGATGAGCCGACGGCACTTTTCGCGCATGTCATCCAGGATGGCGGCTTCGGGGTTGGCGTAGTTGGAGCGGCCGTCGCCGATGATGATAAGGGTCGTTTTTTTATTCAAGGCATCCATGTGCCCGGCCTTGAACTCCCGGAAGGTCAGCCCGTAATCGGTGGATGTGTCATATTCGATGTCGGCATCGTTCATGACCCGGTCAATGGCCTGGTGCACGTCGTGATCCTCGAAGAACCGGGTGACTTCATCGAGCCCGGCCACGAAGATGAAACTGCGGACCTTGATGAAGCACTCCTGCAGGGAGTAGAGCATGTTCAGCATGAAGCGTGCCGAAGACCAGACCGATCCGGACACATCGCAGAGCACCACAATTTTACCTCTCTTGGGCGGTTTTTTGCGGTAGACGATTTCCATGGGCACGCCCTGGTACTTCATGGCCTTGCGCAAGGTCTTTTTTACATCCAGAGATCCCCTTGACCGGACAGCATACCGGCGGTTGACCGTGTCCTTGAGCTTTCTCACCAGTGCCCGAATGACATCCCGCATCTCCTGCACTTCTTTGGGGGTCAGGGAGGTAAAGGGGATTTCACCCATTTTCAAAAGCCGCCGGTCATGGGAGGGCGGTTTTCTTTTTTTGGAAGGAGCGGTGGGCCGATGGCGGGTAAGAAGCCTCAAAGCGCTGTCCAGGCGTTGTTCGAAGTGCCGGGTAAGACCTTCGCGGGTTTCCCAGGCGATGTGGTCCCGGGAATTTTGAATGGCGGCGGCCAATGTATTGCGGGCACGGCCGATGGTCAGCATCACATTGATGCGCCGTACCATGGACCCTAAGTTGGAGCCTGGTCCCCGGGCGGATTCCTGCCCTTCCGTTTCCAGGCGTCTGAGCAGTTCCAGATAGGGGGCCGGGTTGCCATCCATAAATTCGATAAGGGCCGGAAGGGGGCTGTCAGCTGGGGTGCCGGAGTCCAGGGTTTCCAGTATTTCCTTTTTGTGCCCGGAAATGGAGTCTGCGCCCACCAGCACTTCATCGTCACGCAGTTCGTGAAAAAAGAGGTGGTAGAGGTGTTCGAACTTTGCCTGGTCTTTGCGGCTTTTGGCAAAATTGGCCCTCAGAACCCTGGAAAACTGGGTTTCATTCAGCAGGTCGACCATGCTGAGCTGTTTCAGGCAATCCAGGGTTTCGGAGGTGGATATTCTAAGTCCGGCTGAGCGGGCGGAAGATACGAATTTCAGAATAGTGTTTTCCATAAAACGATATTTGAACCTGATCCGGATAAATTAAAAAAACCACAAAGACACAAAGAACACAAAGGTTCAGATCAACAGAATGTAGATACAAAGACCCCTTGAGCATCCATCACTCTCGGCCCCTGTGATTGAATCACAAGTCTTCGACGTCTGCCGTAGGTGGTTGACTAATGGGCTACCACTTTATCCATGTTTTTTTTCACCAGGTCGGCATCGATACGATATTTCAATATGGCGCTCAATGTATCAGACACAACTCCGGCGGAAAGGGTTTCCACCTGCAGGGCCATCAGCGCGGCAGCCCAGTCAAGGGTTTCCGAGATGGACGGCTTTTTCTTGAGATCCAGATCCCTGATGGCATGGATGGAAGCCACCAACCGGTCGGAAAGTTCTTGCGGGATAGAGGGAATTTTCATCCTGACGATTTCCCGCTCCAGATCGATGTCCGGGTAATCGATGTAAAGATGCAGGCATCTTCTTTTCAGGGCGTCGCTCATATCCCGGTAGTTGTTGGAGGTCAGGACGACAAAGGGGATGTTGCGCGCCTTCCGGGTTCCGATTTCAGGGATGGAAATCTGGAAGTCACTCAATATTTCGAGCAGAAATGCTTCGAATTCAGGGTCGGATTTGTCCACCTCGTCCACCAGGAGGACCACCGGCTCTTCCGAAGAGATAGCCTTCAACAGCGGGCGGGGCTGGATAAAACGCTCTGAAAAAAAAGCATCCTCCTGTGCGGCAATGCGATCGGCGGCTTCGGTGAGCGTTGCGGTGTCCTCTATCAGAGCATGAATTTTTTCCTTCATGATCTGGGTGTAGAGGAGTTGCTTGGCATACTCCCACTCGTACAGGGCCTTGGCTTCATCCAGCCCTTCGTAACACTGCAGCCGGATCAGTTCCCGCTGCAGACTTTTGGCCACGGCTTTGGCGAGTTCTGTTTTGCCGACACCGGCAGGGCCTTCCACCAGTATGGGTTTGGCGGTGGCGCTCGCCAGGTAAACAACGGTGGCTATCTCATCGGAGCAGATATAGGTTGCTTTTTCAAGGGACGCTTTGACATGTGACGGGTTGTTGTACAGCATGGCCTCGCTCAATTTTTAAATATTGGTGTTGATGCCGGCCAGCCTCAGAAGACTACAGGCCTGGATCAAAACAAAAACCATATAGATGGTCACCTGTCTATTACGCTTCAGAAAAAATAATTTCAATCACTAAAATCTTCTGAAAAGAGTTTCGTGCCGGTGAGATAGGCCAATTCCTCTAAGAGTCGCTCCACGTATATTCAAAAAAATCTTGTTGAGTGGCAAATTGCGAAAGTTTCATCGAATTTTCTATAAGAGCCTGGAATATATCTATCCGACAACATAAGGGTTTATATGTTAATTTTCAAGGGTGGTTGTATACCGTAAGCATATCCATGGATTGAAAAAAATGATGATTCATGGGATAAGCAGGACCGATGTTCAAATGCGCACAGGTCTGATCGGGAGAAGGATGAATGGACAAAAAGAAGATGGTACAGCTGGATCGCATGTTCAACCCCAGGGGACTGGCATTTTTCGGTGGTATTTCAACACCTGGAGCTTTTGGCAACCTCATCGCTTTGAGCCAGATCCTTTACGGCTACAAGGGCAGTCTGTATCCGGTTTCGCCCAAAGGGGGGGAGATCGCCGGAAACAGAATCTATAAAAGCCTGGATGAGGTAAACGGGCCGGTTGACCTGGCCTGCGTTTCCGTACCGGCTAAAGCCGTGCCCGAAGTCCTGCAGGATTGCCTGGTGCATGGTGTAACCGGGGCCCAGGTCCACGCGTCGGGATTTGCCGAGACCGGAAAAAAGGAAGGCATTGAACTGCAGGCGGAAATTGTTCGTATTGCGCGCCAGGGACTGCGGATCGTGGGACCCAACTGTTTCGGCCTGCACAGCCCCAAGGGGGGGATCACGATACTTCCCGGATCGGATTTTTCAAAGGAATCCGGTCCTGTGGCCCTGATTTCTCAAAGCGGCGGTATGGCCACGGATTTTGGCTACGAAGCCCAGTCAGCCGGCATGCGGCTGAGTAAGGTGATCTCCTTTGGCAACGGCTGTGATGTGGATGCGGTGGAGCTCATGGTGTTCATGGGGGCGGATTCGGACACGCAGTACATCGCCGCATACCTGGAAGGTGTTCGGAACGGCGGCCGGTTTCTGGAAGCCATAAAACAAGCGTCCAGGATCAAACCGGTGGTGGTCTGGAAGGCGGGGCTCTCACCCCTGGGCCAACGTGCCGCCCAAAGCCACACCGGTTCACTGGCCGGGGAATTGAACATCTGGAAAGGCGTACTGGCCCAGGCGGGGGCATCATCGGTACAGGGCCTGGACGAGATGATCGATGCATTGACCGCACTCCATTATTTGAAAAATCCCGGTTCGCGGATTGCCGTGGTGGGCGGAGGGGGTGCCATCGGCGTGTTTTCATGCGATCTGGCCAGTCGGTGGGGCATGGACCTTCCCCGTTTCAGTGATACAACCCGCCGGAATTTGCGCAGGCATTTTCCCACACCCGGCAACAGCATGGCCAACCCCCTGGACACGGGGTCGCCGGTGGTCCCGGTGGAAACGCTAAAAGCATCCATAAGAGAGATCGTGCTCAACGAACCGGTGGATATCGTGGTGGTGGTGCTTCTCGCGCGCCCCCTGGAGGTGGAGGTCCGCAGGTTTATGGAGATGGTGGGCGTGGATTCCCCCCCGGCCGGGGCATATTTTGAACAACTGCTGGGAGAACTGAAGGACATTAAACAGGAGACCGGTAAAGATATCGTGGTGGTTATTGAAAACCGGTCCGGTCTGCAGGAGGAGATCGACGTGGATGCTACGGCCAGAAAAATGCGGTCGCTCTACCAATCCATGGGTTTTCCTGTTTTTACCAGTGCCGAAAGAGCCCTGCGCGGCATCAGTCATGCGGTTGCGCGGACGCGCTTTTTGGAAAATTACGATTCCCGGCACGACCGGGACCGGAGGTAGCGATATGAAAAACGACAACATGCGCAGCCATCATTTTTCAACAATTATTATAGCGATTACTGTACTGGCAGGCCCGGGCCTTGTTCCCTGCACTCATCGAAAAAGATGGCGATCTTTCATCTGTGGACAAGGCCGAAGAAATTATGCGCAAGGCGCTGCAGCGATTGATGGAAATCCGCGGGGAGCACGGTCTGCCAAAGGTCTGTAGCTAAGTTGAAGGTCCAGGCTTTGCAATGTTGGGGTCTACTCGAGAACGTACGTCCCGTTTTCATTTCTGGCGCTGCCCAGCCGCACCAGCCGTTCGAGATGCTTCCGTGGGTGGTTACCTCGGTGATGGTTTTAGGCCCTGATGCCAGAAAGTCCAGGAGTTTCTCCTCCCTCTGGTAGATTACGTTGAGATAGCGTTGGATGTGAGCCGGATCACCATCCATGATTCCCTCTTTGCCATGGGAAACCAGGTAAACGTCAGCATCGATTTTGGCCAGGCGCTGCAAGGATGTTATGGTCTCTTCGATGCTGGCGGCATTGTCACCATAATAGGGACCGAACTTTACCAGGTCCATGTCGGCCAGGAAGATCACTTTTTCATCTAAAAAGTGAAATGACAGATGACCCGGGGTGTGGCCCGGGGTGTGCAGCACCTGGACCCGGGTCTGACCGAATTCAAGAACTTCTTTGTTCTTCAGCAAACGGGCCGGCTCTCTGGGCTGGTACTTGATTACCTCTGTCATGAGCTGCGAACCGTCGGCTCTGGTCTTCTCATCCATGTCATCCGGAGGGAAAAATTGATCGATAAACGCATCCATGTTCTTGAAAACCGCCGCTTCTAGCGCATGTACCCACAGCTGCGCATCCGGGAACAAGTAATTGTACAGAATGTGATCTTCATGCCCGTGACTGTTGATAATGATGTCTATGGGCCTTTCGCTTTTAAGTGATCGCAGTTTTTTCTCATCGCAGGCCGGGTCGATGATGGCACGCAGGTCGTCATCGATCAGCAGGCTATTGCTCTGGGGATACTTGCCGCCGCGAATAAATCGGATCTTGCCTTTTTCGAAATCAAACATGAATTGTCATCTTTCCTTTCGCCGAGGAGCAACCGAATCGTGTTCCATCAAATCGTCTAAAGGATTTAATTGTACATGTAAAGATAAATAATTCAAAATCCTTATCTATGCCGAATTGCCCCAAGATATTATTGATAGGGGCGGTTCGGTAGCTGCTGTTATTGAAGATTTGATAGAAACAGGTGTTGACATTCTGAATCCGGTGCAGGTTAGCGCGGGTGGAATGGATCCAGTGAGATTAAAGAAAAAATATAGAGGTAGAATGGCCTTTTGGGGAGCAATGGATACTCAGCGTGTCCTTCCCTACGGCAGTGTGGATGACGTGAAAAATATGGTGGCTGAACGCATTGAACAGATGGGGGAAGGCGGTGGTTATGTGCTTTCTTCATGTCATAACATTCAGCCTGATGTGCCCTTAGAAAATGTCCTGGCTCTGTTTCATTATGCAAGGGACTATATACCGTCTTTTGTAAAATAGGGGTGACATTTTTTACGACTAAGCGAGTTAGGTCTGAAAGCGCTTGACAGGAAATGATGAAAACAATAGAAGGATGGGACCGGTCGGTCTGTAGCGGTCATATCAGAAAGAAGGCGGTGAGTGGAAAAGCAGGTTCCCCGATGCCACCCAAGGCGTATTGCGGTGATTTACGCCATTCACGATAAATCAAATCACTGATAATTTAAAAAAGGAGGCGGTTATGACATTCAGAAAACTCTGTTTCATCTTGGCAGGCATTGCAATTTTATCCTTTGCGGCAGGGCCGGCAACAGCGGCCGACACCATCAAGCTGGCCTACATCGATCCGCTTTCCGGCGGATTTGCCAACGTGGGTGACGCCGGGCAGAAGCATTTCCAGTACATGGCCGACATCATCAACGGCCGCGGCGGTGTGCTTGGCAAGAAGATTGAAATCGTACCCTTTGACAACAAGATCAGCGCCAAGGAGAGCCTGATTCAGCTCAAAAACGCCATTGACCAGGGCATCGTTTTCATTACCCAGGGCAACGGTTCCAGTGTTGCCGGCGCTTTGATCGAAGCCATCAACAAGCATAACAAGCGCAACCCCGAAAACCCTGTTCTTTATTTCAACTATGCCGCGGTCACACCGGCGTTCACCGAAGAAAAGTGCAGTTTCTGGCATTTCCGCTTTGACGCCCATGTGGACATGAAGATCGCCGCCATCACTGACTACATCAAGGGGCGGTCCGACATCAAGAAAATTTACCTCATCAACCAGGACTACGTCTTCGGGCATGCCGTCAGAGATGCGGCCATCTCCATGCTGAAGGAAAAACGCCCGGACATCGAAATTGTGGGCAACACCCTGCACCCGCTTATCAAAGTCAAGGACTTCTCTCCTTATATCGCTAAAATTCAGGCTTCCGGGGCTGACGCGGTCATCACCGGCAACTGGGGCGCCGACCAGTCCCTGCTGGTCAAATCCGGCAAGGATTCCGGCCTGGATGTTGAGTGGTACACCTTTTACGGCGGTGGCCTGGGTAGCCCGGCAGCCATTGGTGCAGCCGGCGAAGGCCGTCTGAAACAGGTCACGGAATGGCACAACGCGCTGTCCACCGAAGAAAACCAACCTGCGGACGAGAAATTCTACCTCGGATACCAGGAGAAATATTCAGACGGCGGCAGGGCGCCCTACTACTACGGCCGTATTCGCACCATGATGGAAATGTTTGTTCTGGCGCTGGAAAAGGCCGGCAAGGCCGAGCCCACAGCGGTGGCTTTTGCGCTGGAAGACATGCAGTACGATACGCCCTACGGCACCGTCACCATGCGCGGGTTCGATCACCAGCTGATCCAGCCGCTCTATATTTCCACCATGACCAAGGTCGGCACCCAGGGCGTCAAGTATGACGTCGAGAATACCGGTCTGGGCTGGAAAACCGACGGCAGGGTGGAAGCTGAAGATACTGCCATGCCGAGCCCCTGTGTAATGAAGCGACCCAAGAAATAGCAGTATGGATTACCTCAAGACCGTTCGCTCGAAGCCTCGGGCGGGCGGTCTTTCCATTCCGGTTAACCTTAAACTATCGAGAGTAGATATATGCTGGAATATATCATATTTTCACTGCTGAACAGCCTGCTTTACGGCATGCTGCTGTTCATGCTTTCGAGCGGGCTCACCCTCATTTTCAGCATGATGGGCGTGCTCAACTTTGCCCATGCCAGTTTCTTCATGCTGGGGGCCTACTTTGCCTTTCAGATCAGCGTCTACATCGGTTTCTGGCCGGCGCTGATTTTGGCCCCGTTGATCGTGGGCTTTCTGGGTGCACTCGTGGAACGCTATGGCCTCAGAACCGTGCACAAGTATGGCCACGTGGCCGAACTGTTGTTCACCGTGGGCCTGGCTTACCTGATCGAGGAATCCGTGAACCTGATCTGGGGACGCAGTTCAGTGGATTATCGGGTGCCGGATGCGCTGGATTTTGCGGCGTTTACCCTGTTCACTACGGATTTGTCGGCGTACCGCGTATTCATGCTGGTGATTTCCGTGAGCATGTTCGTGGTCTTGTTCCTGATATTGACGCGCACTCGTATCGGATTGATCATCCAGGCCGCCCTGACTCACCCGGATGGTGTCAGCGCCCTGGGGCACAACGTACCGGGTGTGTTCATGCTCGTATTCGGCGGTGGCTGTTCCCTGGCCGCCCTGGCCGGGGTTATCGGCGGCAACTACCTGGTCACCGAACCTGCCATGGCAGCCCAGCTGGGGCCCATTGTTTTCGTGGTGGTGGTGGTGGGCGGCATGGGCTCTTTGACCGGCGCGTTCGTGGCATCGCTGCTGCTGGGGACCCTGCAGACCTTTGCCGTGGGCATCGAATACTCGTTGAGCGACCTTTTAGCCTTTTTCGGCGTTACCATGGAAGCCGGCGGTATCTTGAAGGACATCTGGCGTATCCAGGTGTCGCACACCGGACCGATCCTGCCCTATCTATTTATGGTGTTGATGCTGATCTTCCGCCCCAAGGGTATCATGGGAAAACGTGAATCATGAATTGTGACAAATATAAAAATGGGAACATCGCCATGTCCCTGCTGCTCAAGTACGGGGCCTGGATCGGTGCGGCAATTATCGCCTTTGGCCTGCCGGCGATCGTCCGCTCCTCCTATGGCCTGTCATTGTTGAGCCAGGTGGGCATCGCCATCATATTTGCCCTGTCCTACAATATGCTGCTGGGCCAGGGTGGCATGCTCTCCTTCGGTCACGCGGTGTTTTACGGCCTGGGCGGTTTTTTAACTATTCATGTCATCAATATTATTAACGGCGGGTCTCTGCCGATACCACTGGAACTTGTGCCCCTGGCCGGCGGTTTTGGCGCGCTGTTGTTCGGCATTGTTTTCGGCTGGATTTCCACCAAACGGGCCGGCACCACCTTTGCCCTGATTTCTCTGGGTATCGGGGAACTGATTGCTTCCAGCGCGCTGATGCTGCCCAGCTTTTTCGGTGGGGAGGAGGGCATCTCCGGCGACCGCATGCTGGAGACCACCCTGACCTGGTTCGAGTTCGCGCAGCAAATTGACGTCTACTACCTGATCGCCTTCTGGATGCTGGTCAGCATGGTGTTCATGTATCTGCTGACCCAAACTCCGTTGGGACGCCTGGCCAATGCCGTGCGGGACAACCCGGTACGGACCCCTTTTATCGGTTACGATGTCCACCGGGTCAGAACGATACAGTATGCGCTGTCCAGCCTGTTTGCCGGGGTTGCCGGCGGTCTGTTTGCCATCAACTACGAAATTCTGACCGCCGAAACCATCGGGGCCATAGAGTCCGGCAATGTCCTGATGATGACTTACATCGGCGGCGTGGGCCATTTTTTCGGGCCGATTCTGGGTGCCGTACTGGTGACCTTCATGCAGATTTCCCTGTCCAACATCACGCACGCCTGGCTGCTCTATTTCGGTTTGCTTTTCATGGGGATGGTGCTCTGGGCGCCCAATGGGCTGGCCGGCATTATCATGGTGCACGAGCCCGTGTGGAAAGCGAAACTGATGAAAAAACTGCTGCCGGGTTATGCCCTGGCGGCCATACCGGCACTGGTCCTGTTTCTAGGTGTAATGATATTGATCGAAATCAACTATCATCTCTCGTTGAGCATAAACCCGGATGCACCCATGCACATGTTTGGCATCGAATTTGACGCCCGAGCGCCCGTCGCCTGGGGCATATCCATAGTGCTGATCGTCGTCGGGTTTGTTTTCTTACGGCGGACCGTGAAAACGCTTAACCGCAGTTGGCAGGAAATAACCCAGATTATGAAGAAAGGGGCGGATTGATGGCGGATATCGCGCTTAAATTAAAAGATGTCCACAAAAGTTTCGGGAACAGTAAAATTATCAACGGCCTGGATCTGGATATTTTCCGCGGGGAACGTCACGCGATCATCGGCCCTAACGGTGCCGGGAAATCGACGGTGTTCAATCTGGTCAGCGGGTTTTACGAAGTGAGCTCGGGTGACATCGAACTGAACGGCAAGGCGATTGCCAACCTGGAACCCTATCTCATCAACCGCCAGGGCCTGTGCCGGAGCTTTCAGGTAACCAATATTTTTCCTAAAATGAGTGTGTTCGAGAACGTGCGTTGTGCCTTGTTCCGGCCCATGGGCTACCGCCATTCTTTCTGGCACCTGTGCGGACGTCAAAAAAAATTGAACGAAAAAACCGAAGAAGTTCTTGAAAAAATTCATATGAGCGACCGGCGTGATATTCCGGCAGGGCTGCTGGCCTACGCCGAGCAACGGGCGCTGGAAATCGGCATTACCATTGCCGGTGAAGCTAACGTGATCCTGCTGGACGAACCCACTGCCGGGATGAGTCACAGCGAAACCGACCGGGCCGTGGAACTGATCCGTAGGGTCACCGAAGATAAGACGCTGGTGGTGGTGGAGCACGACATGAGCGTGGTGTTCAACCTGGCCGATCGTATTTCGGTCCTGGTTTATGGTGAGATCATTGCCACGGATACTCCCGACAATATTCGCAATAACAAGGAAGTTCAGGAAGCCTACCTGGGACAAGAGGTGGCCTAAATGCTGGAAGTAAAAGACCTGCACGCCTATTATGACCGCAGCCACATCCTCCAGGGCGTGGATCTTACGGTTGGTGATGGAGAAATCGTGAGCCTGCTGGGCCGTAACGGCGTGGGGCGGTCCACGACTTGTAAAACCATCATGGGACTGGTTGCCCCCATGGGGTCGATTCAATACAAGGGTGAAGAAATTGCCGGGCTCAAACCGCATGTGATTGCCCGCAAGGGCATCGGGTTTGTGCCTGAAGACCGCTGGGTTTTTCCTGACCTGACGGTTCTGCAGAACCTTCAACTGGGTTCGAAAAGCAGAAAAAATTCGGGGCGTTGGAGTATTGAAGATGTTTTCAAGCTTTTTCCGAAGCTGGGTGAACGCTCCAATGTCCACGGTGGCCTGATTTCCGGAGGCGAACAGCAGATGCTGACCATGTGCCGCACCTTGATGGGTGATCCGGATTTTATCATGATCGATGAACCCACCGAGGGGCTGGCCCCCAAGCTGGTGAAACAGGTGGGCCGCCTGATCGAAGAGATTGCCCAGCGCGGCGTCTCCGTGCTGCTGGTGGAGCAGAAACTGAGTATTGCCCTGAAGATTTCCCAGCGACTTTATATCATGGGGCACGGGAAGATCGTGTTCGAAGGCACCCCGGACGAGCTGAAAGCGGATGAATCCATTAAAAAAGAGTGGTTGGAAGTTTAATAATTTTTCATTTGCAGCTTTGAGCATAAAATAATAACTTATTCGGGAATTATTTTATAAATATTGATAAAAAATTTATAAATGAAGAGGAGGGTTAAGATGTTAGGATTAATGCAGGAGCGTCCCCTGATGATTTCAGACCTGATTGAATTTGCGGCCGTAAATCATCCTGACGAGGAAATCGTGTCGCGCACCGTCGAAGGTCCCATTCACCGCTATACGTATAAGGAGTGCGCTGCCCGGTCGCGTCAATTGGCCAAAGCCCTTGACAAGCTGGGTGTCCAGCAGGGGGATTGCATGGGGACTATGGCCTGGAACGGCTATCGCCACGTGGAAATTTATTACGGTGTCTCCGGGCTGGGGGCTATCTGCCACACCATCAACCCGCGCCTGTTTCCCGAACAGATCATCTATATCCTCAATCACGCCGAGGACAAGTATATCTTTACAGATCTGACCTTCGTGCCGCTTTTTGACAAACTGGCTGAGCATCTGCCCAAGGTCAAGGGTTACATCATCATGGCCGATGAGGAGCACATGCCGGAGACGTCCCTGTCCAACGTCATCTGCTACGAAAGCCTGATGGCTACTGCCGATGACGATTACCAATGGCCGACGTTCGACGAGCGGACCGCATCTTCACTGTGTTACACGTCTGGCACCACAGGCAATCCTAAGGGTGTTTCCTACTCCCACCGCTCAACCGTTCTGCACAGCTATGCCGTTTGTACGCCTGACGGTCTGGGACTGTCCAATGCTGAAACGATTCTGCCCGTGGTCCCCATGTTTCACGTCAATGCCTGGGGCATCCCCTATGCATCGGCCATGTGCGGGGCCAAGATGGTTATGCCGGGGCCGCAAATGGACGGTAAATCCCTGTACGAGCTCATGGAAAGTGAAGGTGTTACCATTTCGGCGGGGGTGCCCACCATCTGGATGATGCTGCTGGCGTACATGAAAGAGAACGACAAGACGTTTTCCAGTATGCAGCGCACGGTCATCGGCGGGGCGGCCGCACCCCGGGCCATGATCGAAACCTTTGAAAAAGAGTACGGCGTCAATGTGATCCACGCCTGGGGCATGACCGAAATGAGCCCCATCGGTACGGCCTGCAACCTCAAGAAGAAACATGACAACCTGTCACCGGATGAAAAGATCGACCTGTCCCTGAAACAGGGCCGGGCCGTTTACGGTGTGGACATGAAAATTGTTGGCCCGGATGGGAAGAAACTGCCCTGGGACGGCAAGGCCTTCGGCAACCTGATGGTCCGGGGTCCCTGGATCACCTCCGGCTATTTCAAGGGAGAGGGCGGCGACATCCTGGATGAAGAGGGTTTTTTCGACACGGGCGATGTGGCTACCATCGATGCGGATGGATACATGCAGATCACCGACCGTTCCAAAGATGTCATCAAATCGGGCGGCGAGTGGATATCCTCCATCGACGTGGAAAACGAGGCCGTCGGCTGTTCGGGGGTTGCGGAAGCGGCCGTGATTGCCGTGCCGCACCCCAAGTGGGACGAACGTCCCCTTCTTTTGGCCGTGAAAGAGGAAGGGTCTGCCGTTACCAAGGAGGACATCATCGAACACTTGAAGGGCTCGATAGCCAAGTGGCAACTACCCGATGACGTGGTCTTTGTGGATGAACTGCCGCACACGGCCACGGGTAAGATTCTGAAGACCAAGCTGCGATCGGAATACGGGGAGTACAAACTGCCGACAGTTTAGTGCCGAACGTAACGAATATTTTTTAGCCAAATATCTGCGTTGTATATGGGGTCAAAGCTTGAATTGTGAATTAGTAGTGGCACGGCTTTAATTCATAATTCAAGCTTTGACCCCTTCTTTTTTTAACCGCCGACGACCATGGGAATCAGGAATATTTCAGCCTCATCGGGAATCTTGTACGCATCGAAATTAGGCCTGGACACATACTTGCCATTGACCCTTATTACGGCATAGTTGTGCGCGTCATTCAACCCGCTCAACAGGTCGGCGACGGTCATGCCTTCCTGCCAGGGAATTTTTTCGTCATTAAGGGAAATCATTGATACGGTTTTTTCGGGGCTAAAAAGGTTGTCCCGCAACCAGCTTTGGCAGGGCTAAAGCCCTGGCCTACTTTTCTGGATGCCGGCCTTCGGTGGTTACTCGAAGCTGTTCGATAGCTGCATCCAGTATCCGGTTTCTGATGTTTGGCCATTGCCTACCGACCACTGACCTCAAGTACCTCAAGCACTTCCGGAAAGTCTATCCTAAGCCGTTTTGCGGTTTCCACGGTGGGCACGCCGTCGTTGCTCCACCCCCTTCTCTGGTAAACAGCGTCTTTAAGTTTTTCGTACTGTTCTTCGCGGAAATTTCTCAAAAGGGCAACTTTTTCTTCACTCGATTTTTCCTCTATGTCGACACTGTACTTGTCGGTCAGCTGATCATCGTAGCGTTCCTGGCGGGATTCGTACTCTTCGACGGTCACGGGCCCCACGGCACGGTAGGGGATGGTATCGTGTTCCCTGCGGCCGAATCCCATACGAACGTTGAAAATGCGCTGGAAATTGTAAACCGCTTCACTCATGGGAATGAGGTCATCCGGGACCACTTTACGACCGGTCATGGCACTGAAATATTCGGCATACCAACGGATGTGCTTCATCACCTTGGCGGGCTCGTCTTCTTCCTTGTTGTCTTCGGGAACGATGTCGTTCCAGGGGAGTTTGCAGAGGCCGCACAGGGAAAACCAGGTCCGGAAATTGGGAAACCAGTGCAAGGCCTCGGCTTTGTCTTCGAAGGTGGGCATGTAGTTGTGCACCATGTCCAGAAAAATCAGCCAGGCTTCGTCGTGCTGGGGCCCTTTCAGGGCCATGCCGTATCCGCCCTGCTGCGCCAGGGACTCCTTGGTCATGTATTCTGAGAATTCGAGGCCTTTGGATTCCATGCCGATATCCTGCAGGATGCCCGGGTCGGCACCGTAGGATTCGGCAAACACTTTTTTCATGTTGCGGACACCCTGGCCCACGATTTTTCCAAACCCTTCCCCTGTTGCCATCTGGTGAACCAGGGTGAGGGCGCCCAGGCGGTTACCGAAGTTGAGATCCAGACCCCCGGTGTGGCTTGTATCGATCAGTCCCATCTCGAAGCACTCCATAACAAAGGCAATGCTGGTACCCACGGCGATAGTGTCCAGACCATAGGTGTCGCAGTAGAAGTTCATTTCCACGATGAAATAGGGATCGAAAACACCAAGATTGGACCCGCACCCGGCAATGGTTTCATACTCCGGTCCATCCACGAATACTTTTTTACCGGCATAGTCTCCGGTAAGGGGGACAAAGTCCTTGACACCATGAGAACAGGCCACTGTGCATCCCATCCAGCAGCCATCGAAGCCCGGGTCGAATATGTCCTTGTATACATCCTTGCCGATAAGGCCGGCATGCTTGTGTTGGCCGAACTTGAAGTTGTGGGTGGGCAATAAATCGAAGTCATTCATGATCGGCACCAGGTGCGTGGTACCGATTTTAGACATCTGGTTCTGCTTGGGGTCCAGGGCCACGATCTCCTTGGAATAGGCCTTGCCAACACTGCGCAGGGCTTCTTTGTCGGCAGGCTTGTTGGAATCAAGGGATACCGAGTCCCAACGGGCGACAATGGCCTTGATGCCCTTGTCTGCAAAAACGGTTCCCAGGCCGCCCCGGCCGGCCTGTTTGTAGCGGGCCCGCTTTCTTTTATTGTCGTACCAGGTGAAATTGATGCAGCCCATGACGGTGTGGGCCGCACCGGGACCGGTGGAAACCACGGAGATGCCGCGGGGTTTGCCCCCGGCAAAGTGGTTGGTCAGAACTTCTGACAAGGCGTAACCATCCTCGGGCAGACCCTTGGACGCGAACACCTTGATGGACTCCTGGATCTCCAGGGCGTCGAACCCGGAAAACTTCAGGTAAGGACCGAAGTACCCGCCCACATTGGAGTCCATGACCGAACCCGTGGTCGGTGATATGGCGGCTACGATGCTTTTTCCCGAACCCGGATAGGCAGGCGTGCCCCCCATGGGACCGGAGGCGATGCAGATAGTGTTTTCGGGATCATTCCAGCGGGTACGGGGTGTAACGGCATGCCAAAGCAACCACAGGTCGAAGCCCTTGCCGCCGATGAATATCTCTTTCATCTGTTCCGTGACCGGCTTGATGGCAATGTCGGGATCGGTTATGTTGACATACAGGCTCTGGTTGGCATAGCCCTTGTCAATTTCAGGGCGCTGGTAGCTCAGCGTTTTCAGTTCTTTCAATTCAAAATTTGTCATGGTCACGTTCCTCCTGGGCCTTGTCTTTCATGCGGCGGTTAAACCGGTGTACATGGTTCTGGGCTATGATACGGGCCTGGTTGGCGTGCCCCTTTTCCACTGCCCTGACCATGATTTTCAAATCCTGGTAGTTTTCATTCATCTCGGATTCGTCCATGGACAGAAACCGATCGTAATATCGATGAATATTCTGGTGCACGGAATAGATCAGGGAGATGTAAATCGGGTTGCCCGTGATATTGGATAGCACCAGGTGAATCTGTTTGTCGATTTCGATAAAGTCGTTGTGGGCCGCCTTCCCCTTTCCAATGTGCTTTCGGGCCTTTTCCAGCAGTTCTTTCAGCTGTTTTATATCCGCCGGGGTCGCCCGTTCCGCTGCCTGGGCGGCGATGATGCCTTCCACAGCCTCACGAAATTCCGCCAGGTGGTTCAAAGATACCCGCTGGGTGCGGATCAGCAGTGCAAGGCTCTCACTGATTTTGTCCACGCTTACCTCCTTTACCACAGATCCGCCGCCTACACCAAGTTTGATTTCAATGAGGCCTTTCTGCTCCAGCACCCGCAGGGCCTCGCGCAGCGTCCCCCGACTGGTGTTGAACATCTCTTTCAGATCTCTTTCGGACGGCAGTATGTCTCCGGTCTGCAGGCGACCCTCCAGGATGGCTTCCTGAATCTGGTCCACGATGTCCTGAAAAATTCTGTTTTGCGAAGCGGCATGAAACATAATGGTTTAACCATTAGAAAAAATAATGCCAAAAGTCAATCCAAAAGGTGGCATGCATTTGAGAAGGGAATATGGTATTTATAATGGTTGGACCATTTACAGGGTTGAATGGGTGCCGTTGTTTGCGGTGATTCATACCGCCAGATAAACCCGCACCGTCCGGATGAAGACCTGTGGCGCATCGATGTGCACCCAGTGGCCGGCACGGGGAATGGTTTCCAGTTGTGCCAGAAATAGTTAGAAATTAGTGTTGAATATTGATATGGTTCGATCATGAATGTTCAAATTACCACGACTGCAAAGAAAAAACCACCGTGGTTGAAACGACGACTGCCCACGGGGAAAGGCTATGAAAATGTCCGCAGGCTGTTGGACCAAAGCTGCCTGCACACCGTCTGCCAGGAGGCCAAGTGTCCCAATCTCTGGGAATGTTTTTCAAAAGGGACCGCCACCTTCATGATCATGGGCGCCCGCTGTACGCGTAACTGTCATTTCTGTGCCGTTGAACACGGGGCTTTGGACCCGCCGGAAACGGACGAACCCGAGAGGATCGCCGAAGCGGTTCAGACCCTGAACCTCGGATACGTGGTGGTGACCTCGGTCACCCGTGACGACCTCCCCAATGGCGGTGCTGCGCATTTCGCTGCGTCTATCGGCAGTATCCGTAAGGTCAACCCTGACACGTTCGTCGAAGTGCTGATTCCGGATTTTGAGGGCAGCTTGGATGCCCTTGAACTTGTCCTGAAAGCGGCACCCGACGTTCTCAACCACAATCTTGAGACCGTCAAGCGGCTCTATCCAAAGGTTCGTCCCGAGGCTGTTTATGAACGGTCCCTCGAACTGCTGCAGCGCGCACACCACAGCAGTCCCTATCTGCCGGTCAAATCCGGGTTGATGCTGGGGCTGGGTGAAACCCGCCGTGAAATCGAACAGGCTCTGCAGGATTTATTGGATCATGGATGCAGTCTGCTGACCCTGGGCCAGTATTTGCAGCCCTCGAAGTCACATTTGCCGGTGGTGGAATACATATCCCCGGAAATATTTGCCGCTTTAGGCAAGCAAGCACTCGCCATGGGTTTCAAGCAGGTGGCCAGCGGACCGTTCGTGCGCAGTTCCTACCATGCGCGGGAGCTGTTCAGCGGAATGGAAGTATAGCAGTCAGGAGAGCCGTATATGGGCAATTTTAAAATCAATCAAAAAGATCTCTTTTTCATTCTCAAGGACCAACTCGACTACGGCACGCTGTGCGAACTGGAACGATATCGGGATTTAAATGAAAAAACCCTGGATCTTCTGGTCACGGAGGCCATCAATTTTGCCAAAGGGGTGGTGGATCCGCTCAGTGAGATCTGCGAGGAACAGCCGCCCCGGCTGGAGGGGGGGCAGGTGGTTTGCGCGACGGTGCTTCGAGAAGCATTCCGTCAATATGGACAAGATGGCTGGACAGCGGTGTCCCGCGACACGGAATACGGCGGCCAGGGATTTCCCCACATGATGCGCATTGTTGTCAACGACCTGATGTACGGTGCTTACCAGTCGTTCAACATGGCGCCCAGCCTGACCCACGGGGCGGCCCATCTGATCGAGAGCTTCGGTTCGGATGAACTCAAGGCCCGTTTTATTCCCAGGATGTTTGACGGCACCTGGGCCGGCACCATGTGTCTGACCGAACCCAATGCCGGTTCCAACCTGGCCGCACTGGAGACCACGGCCTGCACGGAAGGCGACCATTTCAAGATCAGAGGCAACAAGATTTTCATCAGCTGGGGCGACCATGATATCGCCGAGAATATTATTCACCTGGTGCTGGCGAGGATCGAGGGGGCCCCGCCAGGCATCAAGGGCATATCCTTGTTCGTGGTGCCCAAGATTCGTGTTAACCCGGACGGCGGGCTGGGGCAGGCCAACGACGTGGTCTGCACCGGCATCGAAAAGAAGCTGGGTCTGCACGGCTCCCCTACGGCAGCTCTAACCTTCGGCGGCAGGGATGATTGCATCGGGTACCTGTGCGGTGGCGCCAATCAAGGCCTGGCCCACATGTTCCAGATGATGAATTCCGCCCGCATCAACACGGGGGTAGGCGGTATGACCATGGCCAGCACCGCTTACCTGAACGCCCTGGCGTATGTCAAAGAGCGCCGGCAGGGGAGGGATTTGGCCGGTGGGAAGAATGGGGATGTCGCCATTATCGACCATCCGGATGTGCGCCGCATGCTGCTCTGGATGAAGGCCATGGTGGACGGTATGCGCTCGATGATTTATACCGGTGCCTTCTGGTCGGATCTGTCCTATGAACTGCCAGCCGGGGATCGCCGTACCCATTTTGAAAATCTGGTGGATTTCATGACGCCTATTATCAAGGCCTACTGTTCGGATATGGGATTCAGGGTCTGTGAAACCGCCATGCAGTGTCTTGGTGGCTATGGCTACTGCCAGGACTATCCCATCGAGCAGTATTTGCGGGATGCCAAGATCATGTCTCTGTACGAGGGCACCAACGGCATTCAGTCCATGGATCTGATGGGCAGGAAAATGACCGTTAAAAATGGTGCCTGTTTCAGTGCTTACTGCCGGGAAATCGAGGAATTCTGCAACCGACATCAGCAGGATGAAGAACTGGGGGAACGTGTACAGGCTCTGGGAGATGTGATGGAACGGCTCAAGGAGACCTCCCGGGAAATGCTGGAGCGCAGAGGGGCCGACCCGCTTCTGTGGGCCGCCAGCACCTATCCCGCCCTGACGGCATTCGGGGAGGTGACTATGGCCTGGCGTCTTTTGGATCTCGCCATCATCGCCCGACCCTTGGCCGGCGAAAAAGGGCGCAAATACGATTTTTTTCGGGGCAAACTGTATCAGGCCAAATACTTCGTGGACATCACGCTGCCCCACACTCTGGCAACCATCGAAACCTGCGTGCGGCCGGGTCGCGAGGTGGTGGAAATGTCGGTAACTGCGTTTTAACCTGAATTTTGAACATGGTTCGCTGAATTGCCCCTTGTTCCACTATATGAATTGTGTGTATATGCATAAAAATTATTGCTGTATTTACAGGAATTGATATTTTGTTAAGGATGCTATGAATGTAACGCTTTAAAGTTATTCTAACAACATAGGAAAGGAGAAAAAATGTCATTTGAACCATCCAAAAAGCTTCAGACGATCCTCGATATGGTCAACGAGTTTGTAGACCGGGAGTTGCTTCCCATGGAGCACGACTTCCTGGGAAAAGGATTTGTTGCCATGGAACCGGAGATCGAGAAAAAGCGGGACATGGTGCGGCAGATGGAGCTGTGGGCACCGCTGCATCCCAAGGAATTCGGGGGCATGGGACTTCCCCTCATGGAAACGGCCATGATCTATGAAGCCCTGGGGCAGTCACCCATCGGGCTCTACGTCTTCGGTTGCCAGGCACCGGATGCCGGGAATATCGAAATCCTGCACAAGTACGGGACCCCGGAGCAGAAAGAGAAGTACTGCCGGCCGTCTATCGAAGGTAAAATTCGTTCCTGTTTTGCCATGACCGAAATCGAGGTGGCGGGGTCCAACCCGACCTGGCTGCTGACCACTGCCGTCAAGGATGGCGACGATTATGTCATCAATGGACAGAAATGGTACACGTCATCCTGCGAGGGATCCGCTTTTACAATCGTGATGGCGGAAACCAACCCCGAAGCGGAGTCGCACCACCGCAAAGCAAGCATGATTATCGTGCCCACGGATACACCGGGATTCAACCTGGTGCGCAACATCTCCGTGATGGGGCATACCGGCGATGGGTACAACAGCCATGCCGAAGTGGCTTTCCAGAACTGTCGGGTTCCCCAGGCGAACATCATCGGCGGCGAAGGCATGGGTTTTATCCTGGCTCAGGAACGGTTGGGACCGGGACGCATTCACCACTGCATGCGCTGGATCGGGATCTGCAACCGCTGTTTTGACCTGATGTGCTCCTACGCCAAAAAGAGAAGGCGCACACCGACGAAAACGCTTGCGGATTCAGATGTCATCAAAAGCTATATTGCCGACAGCGCCGCCGATATTCTGTCGTCCCGCCTGATGGTTCTGAATACGGCCTGGATCATAGAGAATAAAGGTATCAAGGCGGCCATGAAGGATATCTCGATCATCAAGTTCTACGTGGCCAACGCCATGCAGCGGGTTGTGGACAGGGCCCTGCAGGTTCACGGCGGACTGGGTATGTCCGATGACACGCCGATTGCCATGTATTACCGGGGTGAACGGGCTGCCCGGATTTATGACGGTGCGGATGAGGTTCACAAGATCAGTGTGGGCCGCAGGATCTTGAACGAGTATACCGCATGATTTTGGTATGAAGCGCACGGTTAAGCAGGGATAAATCCCTGCGCTACAAAGCCGTCGGCTTCATGCCATGTAGTCCAGGGCTTCAGCCCTGCCGAAAAATTAACCCGAAGTATAGAGTGATCTAAAGTGATAAGTGATCTAAAGTTGATGCGTCGCTTCGCTCTATCTATTATATGAACAGGTAGAATTCCTTAACTTTAGGCACTTTTTATCATTTTAGCTCACTTTTTTCACTTCATGCTATGAAATAAACACTCCCTTATAGGGAGAACCCAGTGCCGGGCCCTCTGGACCCGGGTATTATTTACGGGCGTCAGCCCCGGCTTTCTTGATTTCATCCAGGTACAATTTGATAATCGGTGAAATCTCGGGTGGGTGCCATTTAGTATGCTTGGGCTCCTCGTGCCAGGTGAAGGGCAGGTGCACAACCTCACCCGGGGTTTGTGCGGTCTCTAAAACCGACAACGCAGCTTTAAGCACGTCTTGCTGGCCGGCAACATCGTTCACTTCGCCGATGATTCTTCCAAAAGGGTATTCGATGGCGGCAACCCGTGGCATGCCGATTTCCCTATTAAATTCAGGCACCATGGTGAGCACAACCGTCGACAATCCATTTTCCTCGAGAAATCTTGCAACCCGTCCCACGGACCGGGGGCACAAAGGTCAGGTTGGGGTGAGCAGGACCGCCTTAACACCTTCTGTTTTCATGTCGGCAAGAACCTTTGGCATGGTCTCTTCCAAAAGGACTTTGGGGTCCATCTGATAGCCGTAATAGGAATAAGCCGTAGGTGCAAGGGCACCAATAATACCATCTGTCGCGAACTCCTGGAATCTGTTTATTGGTAAAACAACGTTAATGTCCTGTTTGATATAATCCGTATTCACGTGCAGGTGGTTGACGTCGATATCCGCTACCGTTGCGGATATGGGAATTCTTCTATAGGAAGGATCACCCCACATCGGTTCTTTCTTTTCCCGTTCCATGTCAAAAGCCGGGTCTGTCGTAATATTAATACCCGCAGATGTCATAAGTGAAAATACCATTTCACTTATGGGCCTTTTTAAAGGTGTCCAAGGAATTTCACCTTCGAAATCATTTTTTGGAATGGTGCTCCTCATCCAAGCACCGAGAGATGGGGGCATGAAACAGAAGCCATTGACAACATTATTTTTTTCGGTCATTTCCTTTTTCTCCTATCGCGTTTGTTATAAATATTCACGCGCTTGTAGATAGAGCATGAAGAATATTTTGAATATATTTATAGATTATGTGTTTTTCTGGTGTTAAGTCTATATGAAAATACAACGGGAACCATATTTATGCACATTAGAAACAATTATCAACATGGATTTATGATTAATCCCATACTTTTGGGCACTGATATTTTCCGGAAAAACAACGGACTGTTTCTAATGAAAGGAACCATACTTAATGAGCAAAATGAACAAACT
>JAFDAT010000088.1 GCA_019313725.1 Deltaproteobacteria bacterium | reverse complement strand
GATAAGGTCGCCGCCGAAGTAGCTGCCGATATTGGGATAGATGAAGATTCTGCCCGCCGGGTTTATGTCCACACCCAGGTCTGAAGCCCGCACCATTCCCGGCCGATTGGTCACCGGGATATAGGGTTCCCGGATAATCCACCGCGGATCCAGTCCCATGAACAGATGGGTCATGGTCGTGTTACCGGCCAGTGAAATCATGTAGATGCTATCGGGTTTCAAACCGCAGGACCGGCACAATTCTTCAATGTTCAGGTTAAGCCCCTCAATGATCAGGCGGTTGAGTTTTTCCAGCCCCCCGGGTTCACCGGAAAAATGTATCCTTGCCAATATGTCGGGACCGATGGATATTTGGGGATTGTCAAATGAACGCTCGCCCAGGACTTCGCCCGATAGCAGGCTGACGAGTCTGGTGACAACTCTGGATGTTCCCAGATCCACGGCCAGCCCTAGCGGCGGGTCCGGATGCTGAAACGGAAAAATACCGGTGACCCGCCAGCCCCCCCGGTCCTTGAGCACGACACACCCCGCGCGGTAGGCCCACTTTCTGAAAAAAGACGGCAGAATTTTTAGAACCGGCAAATCGATCTCCACGACATCCGCTTCGAGTTCCCTTTTCAGTGCCCCCACCAGTCGGTCCGCATCGGATGTGTTGTCGGACAACGAAGGCGGACTGAGGGTAACCGTTCTGATCCAGCCCTCTCGTAAAATAGGATTTTCTTGTTGAATCGTCATAAAAAAATCTTTTATCACGGTTATAAACCAACAAACCCGAATATTTTTAAAAGATATTCGGGTCCATAACTGTTGCAACCACAACCACTCATTTTTTTCGGCAGATAGACAAGATTATAATTCGAAAGTCATATCGCTGCCCACCGCAATGCACTCCAGATCATGTCCTTCAGCGGCGATGCGCTCCCGGCACAACGATACGATCTCATCCATTGCATCGTCCGAGCGATCCTGATTCAGGTGGAACAGTCCCAGTTTTTTAACATTTGCACGGGTAGCAAGATCCAGCACGTCCGCATAGGATGAATGCCCCCATTCGATGTACTCTTTATACTCCTGGGGCGTGTACTCCGCATCATGGATCAAAAAGTCCGCTCCAGCGGAAAACTCGGCATAGGCTTCCTTGGTGAGGCCTTTCGGATGGACATATCCCAGTTCATTGTCGGTCAGGAATATAAATGTCTTCCCGTCTTCTATGAATTTGTATCCCTGTCCGCCATTGGGATGACTCAGATGTATGGGCACCACCTGTACGGAACCAATCTCAAAAGATTCAGGACACCCTTCCTCGTAAGAAAATTGTGCACTCAGATCGGAATACTTCACCGGAAAATTTGGCGGGGTCAGGATTCTGGTGATCATTCTTTCCGCGTAGGAACCCGAATAAGGGCAGCGGAAGGTTTTGATAATGGTTTCCTGTTCGAACAGCGGCTTGAAAAAAGGCAGCCCCATGAGGTGGTCCCAATGGGCATGGGTGAAGAGAAAATTGAATGTATTGCGCGTCTCATCGATCAGTTTGTTGCCCAACCGCCTGATCCCGGTACCCGCGTCGACAATGATAATGTCATCGCTCTGGGTTCGGATTTCAAGGCAGGTGGTGTCGCCGCCATATTTGTTATACTCTTTGCCTGATACAGGTATCGATCCTCTGGAACCCCAGCATGTAATTACCATTAGTTCCCTTTCGACATTCCTGAACGTAAAACCGTTACATTGTCATGCTACGTGTCCGAGATAGGTGTGCCATATTCCACCCGATCCCCATTTATTTATAATCTCAACAGAATAGTTTTTCAGCATCTGTTCGATGCTTAACGCCTGGCTGCTCAGAAGGCCGGACAGAATATAAAATCCGCTCGATATGAATCCCCGGTTTTCAATCAGGCGTTTCATGACATGATATTGAATATTGGATATCACAAGATCACGCGAAAAGTCCATAAAATTTTCAGCGTCTCCCTGAACCACCAGCACATGTTCCTCTATACGGTTCAGGAGGACATTGCGTCTTGTGGTTTGGAGGGATTTTGGATAGGTTCAACCATTTGCAGATGATTTTTTTTATTTATGCTTGGGCAATTGGTCCAGATACCAGTCCATGGGATCCAGCAGGTGGTACCCCATGTCCTTCAGTTTCTTTTTGACACGGCTGACATTTTGCGTCAGGAGATAGGGGAAAACAGCCCGTTTATCATCTTCCCAGTACTTGGCGACCAGTATACTGCCGAATGAAATATTTTCCTCGGTAATGGCATCCACGATTTTTTTCAGCTGGCCAATCTCTTCCGTCACCAGGATGCACAGCAGGGTTCCGGGTTCACCGAGACCGAGTACATTGGTAAAGGCCCGCAACAGGTCACGCACCGAGATGATCCCTTTCAGCTTTCGGTTTTCGTCCACAACCGGAAACGCCCCGACGCGTTTTTCCTGTATCAGCAACAGCGCATCCTGTATCGTGTCCGTTGGCGAGATGGCCAGCGGATCCTTGGTCATGATATCCCGGATCTTGAGAGCTTCGACCTTCTCACGCCCGCTCCCGCAGTCGGGGTCCTTGAAAAGGCTGTAAGGAAGCGCACTCCTGATGTCGCGGTCGGTAACCACGCCCACGAGAGTATTTTCCGCATCGATAACCGGAAGATGGCGGATGGTATGCCGGGTCATTTTTTCCTGAGCATCAAAAATACTGCCATCGCCCGTTATGGTTATAACCTCACTTGTCATTGACCTGCTGACAAACATGGCGCCCTCCAATCGTAAATTAAAGTTTAAAGCTTAATAACCGGTATGCACATAACCTGTCATTGAAAATTTATCCGCCTCAGACATCCAGCAATGCGTGTACGTGGTTGCTGGCCAGTTCCGGAAGTCGCTTGAGGCTGTAGCCGCCCTCGAGTACTGAAATCAGCCGGCCGTTGGCGTATTCCGCAGCCAGCTGCAAGGCGGTTTCAATCAGCCACGTAAATGCATCGGTGGACAGTTTCACGTCCGACATGTCATCATCGATGTGCGCGTCAAACCCGGCTGATACCAGTATGAACTCGGGTCTGAATCTTTCAAAAGCGGGAAGCAGATCCCTTTTAATGTAATGCCGGTACTCCTCATCTCCATGCCCGGGGAGTACAGGCGTATTCTTGGTGAATCCCTGCCCTTCCGCAGTGCCCTTCTCAAATTCCCTCCCTGTTCCGGGATATGAAAAAGAGGGGTGCTGATGTATTGAATAGTAAAAAACAGTCGGATCTTTTTCGAAAATGTGCTGCGTCCCGTTGCCATGGTGAACATCGAAGTCGATGATACCGACCTTCCCGATATTCCATTTCTGTCTCAGGTATGTCGCGGCGATGGCAACGTTGTTGAAATAGCAGAACCCCATGGCCTCACCTGCCTCGGCGTGGTGCCCAGGCGGTCTGACTGCACAGAAGGCATTGTCTATCTCACCCTGCATGACCATATCGGCGGCATTGATTACCCCCCCTGCCGCCAGGAGAGCAGTTTCAAATGTATCCGTACACATAGCGCAGTCGGGGGTGTCCATGGATTTTTGCCCCGCATAGCACACCTCTTCAAAACGCCGGATATAATCGACCTCGTGCACCGCTTCAATCCACCGAATGTCCGCCCGCAAAGCCTTTATTTCCGTAAGACTTGGAAGAAGGTCGGCCTCCTCAATGCCTTTGTAGATAGCCTGAAGCCTTTCAGGTACCTCCGGATGGTAAGGGCCGGTGTCATGGAGAAGGTAACGCGGGTCAAATAGAAAGCCTGTTTTTTTCATCATGCACTCAACCGGTTTTATTCAATTCATAATTTTATCAAATATACCGAACGCTGCCTTTATGGCCTGGTTTTCGTCGGGCAGTTCTATGGTAGGGCGCCCAGCCAAGTCAAATTCATACACCGTTTCATCTTCGGGTATAACCCCTGCCAGTTTCAGGCCATCCTTGTTGATGATGTCGAGGACGGCCTCGGACGGTTCCGCCTTTGCCTGGTTTATGATGAGAAAGCTCTTCCCGACGCCGATGTTTAAATCCTTGGTGAGCTTGTCGATCCTAAGAGCGGCCTGGAGTCCCCGCCTGGATGTGTCCGTCACGATCAGCAGAATATCCACATTGCTGGTGGTCAGGCGACTGATATGCTCCATGCCGGCTTCGTTGTCCATGACCACATATGGATAGTTGCCGGTCAGACGTTCCAGAAAACCGGTTAAGAGCGTATTGGCAGCACAATAACAGCCGGAACCTTCGGGCTGTCCCATCACCACCAGGTCATACCCTTCATCTTCAACCACCGCCTGCTCCAGTTTCATGGACATGAAGACATCCTTGGTCATCCCACCCGGGACAATGCCTTTCTTCATCTCCTCTCTGGCATTGCCGAGGGTGTCCGTCACCTCCAGCCCCAGCACTTCGTTGAGATTCGCATTGCAGTCGGCATCGACCGCCAGTATGGGACCGTTTTCCTGCTTCACCAGATATTTGATCAGCATCCCGGCAACGGTGGTTTTTCCGGTACCGCCTTTGCCGGCCAGTGCTATTGAAAAAGTCATATATCATTCATCCTTTTACGTATCATTGTTATTGTTGCTTAACCCCATGCACCGCCGGTCAGGGAAGCCAACCGCGAAAATATCGTTATGAAACATGGATTTTTGAATTTATGGCAGTAATGGTATGCAGTCAAGTCCCTTTTGCTTAACAGCAGGTCAAAATAAGGCCTCCTTTGATAATTTCCGGTATAAATGCAATGCCCTTGCATTGCCCACAGCCATATGTTATTTTTTTCGTTTATTTAGTAAATACGATATCTGTCTTCATTACGGTGTCGGACTTTAACCATACGGATTTTTTCATATTGAACAGGGGGCAGGAGCATGGAATTTGAGTTGGACAGGACACAAAAGGAAATTCAGAAAGCAGTCAGGGACTTTGCCAAGGGCGAGTTCGATAAAGAACTGGCCCTGGAATTGGATAGAAAGCACGAATTCCCGAAAAAAATATGGCAGAAAGCCGGTAACCTCGGGCTGATCGGTGTCCATTATCCTGAAGAATATTCAGGGCAGGGCCTCGGCAGCATCGAAGACATCATCGTCATAGAAGAACTGTGCCGGGGTGATTCTACCATCGGCAGCGCGGTGGCCCTGGCCAGTTTTGCCTCCGAACTGGTCCTGCACTATGGCAGCGATGAACTCAAACAGAAATATCTTCCCCAGGTTGCCGAAGGGAAAATGCTGTCTGCAGGGGCATTTACCGAACCTAACCACGGATCCGACATCACCGCCATGGACACAACGGCGGTCAAGGACGGTGACGAATGGGTCGTCAACGGTGTAAAAACATTCATTACCAACGGCGGCCTGGCCGGTTTCTATTCCGTCCTGTGCCAGACCGACCCCGATGTCCAGCCCTCGTACCGGGGTCTGAGCGTCATCCTGGTTGAAGCCGACCGAGAAGGCCTCTCCACCGTGGATGTCGGCGAAAAAATGGGCATCAGCATGATGGCCACGTCCGAAGTCATCCTTAAGGACGTTCGCGTACCGGCGAGCAACCTGATCGGAGAAGAGAACAAAGGGTTCTACCACGTCCTGCATTTCTTCGACGAAAGCCGGATTCAGATAGCCGCTCAGGCATTGGGAACAGCCCAGGGCGCCTATGACCGGGCCCTCAGCTATGTGAAACAACGCGAACAGTTCGGTAAAAAAATCGCCCAGTTTCAGGTCACCCAGCACAAACTGGCCGACATGGCCACCAAAATAGAACTGTCCCGGCTGATCATCTACAAGGCCGCCTGGAATTTCGACCAGGGACGCATCGATCCCAAGCTAACCTCCATGGCCAAAATGTACGCTGCCAGGACTGCTGTCGAAGTCGCCGATGAAGCCATACAGCTGTTAGGCGGGTACGGGTATATGAAAGAGTACGAAGTGGAGCGTTTCTACCGGGACGCCAAGATTACGGAAATCTACGAAGGCACCAAGGAAATACAGAAAAATACCATCGCCAGCGCCATAATAGGCAAAATCAAATAAAAGGAGGTCGCCATGTTGGAGTTTTTCAAAAAAAGTATGCTCACCGGCGTAGGTCTGGCTCTCAAAACCTGGGATGAGGTTGAGGCCCTGGGCAAAGAATTAGAGGAAAAGGGCCAGATGCCGCAGGAAGAGGCTAAAAAATTCATCACGGAACTCCGGAAAAAATACGAAGAAACCCAGGCCAAACTGGAGCAACGGGTTGAAAAGAGCGTCAAAGAATTCCTGAAAAAAGCTGATATTGTCACCAGTGAAGACCTCAAGGGCCTTAAAAAAGAGATCCGGGAGTTAAAAAAACTCATTAGCAGCGGAGCTTCAACGGAAGCGTAAACCCCAACGTTGTAAAAACCGGAGCACTCGATGCTCAGCATAAGAAAAATAGGCGTTATTGGTCGAACGTATCGAAATCTGAACCGCTATTCCCAGATTCTGGGAATCCTGTTCAAATATGGTTTCGGTGATCTTGTGGAAACCCTCAAGATCGATCAGTATCTGGAAATCGGCCTGCAGATGATCTCCAGAAAAAAGCGAGCCCGGGTTGAGAAATCAACTCGGGCGGAACGGCTCAGGATGGCCTTCGAAGAGTTGGGCCCCACCTACATCAAGCTGGGACAAATCCTTTCTACGCGTCCCGACCTTGTCCCTCCTGATTTTATCACCGAACTCGCCAGGCTCCAGGACGAAGTTCCTTCTTTTCCCTTTAACGAATCCAGAAGGATTATCGAAGCGGAACTGGGCAAGCCTCTGGAAGAGATATTCGATTCCCTCGATGAACGGCCGATAGCGTCTGCCTCCATCGGCCAGGTCCACAGGGCGGCCCTGCTGAATGGAGCGTCAGTTGCGGTCAAGGTCCAGCGCCCCGGGATTAAAAAGATTATCGAGGTGGATCTTGAAATTATGCTGCATCTTGCCACACTGGCGGAAAAACATATAGAAGAATTCTCTTTCCATCGTCCGGTGAAAATTGTCGAAGAGTTTGCCAAAACGCTTGAAAGGGAGCTGGACTACAACATCGAAGCTTCCAGCATGGAGCGCATTGCCCGCCAATTTCTGAACAATACAAATGTATATATTCCGAAAGCTTTCCGGGAAACCTCCTCGGCAAGAGTGTTGACCACCGAGTTTATTGACGGCATCAAAATTTCCAGGGTGGCACAGCTCGAAACCGGCGGTTATGACAAAAAACTGATTACCCGGCGCGGAGCCGATATATGCCTGAGCCAGATATTTGAGCACGGCTTCTTTCATGCCGACCCCCACCCCGGAAATATCTTCGTCCTGCCCGACAATGTGATTTGCCTCCTGGATTTCGGCATGGTCGGCAGCATCGACCGCAATACCAGGGAAAGTTTTGTGGAACTTGTGGACAGCATTGTGCGCAGGGATGAATCCATGGCCGCACACCAGATTCTGAAATTGACCTCGTGGGAAGAAGAACCGGATATGCGGTTGTTTGAAAAGGATGTTGCCGAATTCATGGGAAGGCATCTGTACAAACCCCTCAAGGAGATCCATCTCGGCAAACTGCTCCAGGATCTCCTGGAACTGGCTGCCCAGCACCGCCTCAGGATATTCCCGGACATATTCCTGATGATGAAAGCGCTGACCTCCCTCGAAGGCGTGGCCAAAAAACTCGATCCTGATTTCGACATGGTGGCCCAGGCGGCACCCTTTATTGCCAAGGTAAAACTCAGGCGCTTCTCTCCCAGACGAATCGAGAGCGACATTGTCAAACTGGCTTCCCAGTCTTTAAAGTTTATCCAGGAATTTCCCAGGGACCTGCTAGAAATCACGCGGCTCATCCGGCAACAGAAGCTCTCTTTCAAGCACGAGCTCGAAGGGTTCGACCGGATGCTCTCCACCCATGACCAGATCAGCAACCGGATATCATTTTCCATCGTTATCGCCGCCCTGATCATCGGCTCTGCGCTCATCGTCATATCCAACACCCCGCCGCTTTTTTACGGCATATCCATCATCGGTATCATAGGGTTTCTGGCAGCCGCCATCCTGGGCATCTGGCTGCTGGTGGCCATCCTGAGAAAGGGAAGCCTCTAACCAGGATGCAGGCTGAACAATCACGTCCAGCCTGCATCCTGGTTTGATGTTTGACATTGGTTTTATACATATTAAGGTACCTGCAGATCCATCTGACCTGTCAGGGCAACGACCTCATCCGCAAGGTGTTTCCACGCCACGCCGGGATTGCCGAAACGGTGTTCGCCGTACTCAATGCGGACGAACAGGAACACCTCGGTGCGCTGCTGAAAAAACTTGGCCGGGGATAGCCGGTGACGGCAATAATACCTGTGTCATAATGGCGCAATATTATTCTTTGAAACGGCGTTCCGGACAGGCACGCCCCGGGAGGTTACCCATGGAAAAACAAACCAGCATCAATACGATATCATGTGAGACCCTGCAGGGACGACTTAATGGCGCGGGTTCGGTCACCCTCATCGATACGCTGACCGAAGATCATTTTCAGCGCCACCACCTGCCCTCTGCCCGCAACGCCTGTGTGTTCATGATGGATTTCCAACATCAGGTCAGTGAAATAGCAACCCATAAAACAGCCCCTATCGTGCTGTATGGATCCAGTGGGCGGACAAGGGATGCTGAAATAGCGGCCGAAAAGCTGATCCGGGATGGATATACAGACGTCTCGGTTCTACAAGGCGGAATATCTGCCTGGAAAAAGAAGGGACTGGCCTTGGAAGGAAACCATCCCAATGATTTCACAACACCCGGTAAAGCATTGCTTATTGAAAACAAGACCTACCTGATCGATCCCCTCCAGAGCACCATCGAATGGGCGGGTCGCAACCCGGGCACACGACACGTGGGGACGCTTCAGTTGAAAGAAGGCCGTATCGAAGCCAAGGACGGTATTTTCTCCGGGGCTTTCATTATCGATATGCGTACCATTAAGAATACCAACCTCGAGGGGGATGAACTTCAGCCGGTGCTTGAATCGCATCTCAAGTCCGATGATTTCTTTTTTGTGGACATATTTCCGGAAGTTGAATTCAACATCGAACGGGCAGTCCCCCTGGACAAAGCACCGCTTTCATCACCCAACTATCATGTGTCCGGTCAGCTTGCCCTGCGGGGTATCCGGGCGAAACTGGAGTTTGATACCATCGTGAACCGGTTGCCGGATGGCAGGCTGACGGCTGAAGCGCATTTCGATTTCGACCGTACACGCTGGAATGTCATCTATGGTTCAAGCCGTTTCTTTGAACATCTCGGCATGCACCTGGTTTTTGATTTCATCACCCTGCAGCTCAAAATGGTCGCACAATAATCCGCCTATAATGCCCGGGAGGACTTAAAACCAATAACCAAAATCAGAACCATCTATGGGGTAAAGTATGCTGCCATCCGTTGTCAAGCGACTCAAACAGGCCCTCTTTGTCCTTTTCGGTTTTGTTATGGCCTTTTTTATCGTGTGGGCCTTCATGGCACGGTCTATGCCGGACCTCGAACTGTGGCACACAGTGGAACTCGAATCTGAATTCCGGGCCAAAGATGCGGATAGCATCAACACCTTTGAAGCGTATCAGAACCTTGAAAATCGCCTTTTTGAAGAACTCGAACGCAAAGTCATCGCGGGTACGGCCAACACCCCGACCAACCGGCTGAGTCGATACAACCCTGAAGGACTCAACAACGCCCTTAGGTTTTCCCATGACTGGAACCGGTCGTACGAGCTGATACCCCCTGACATAAAAGGCAGCGCCCTTTTGCTGCATGGATTGACGGATTCACCCTACAGCCTGCGCAAAGTCGCCCAGATTCTGTCCCTGAACGGGTTCTACGTTCTGGGGCTCAGGCTGCCCGGACACGGCACCATTCCGGCCGGCATCAATTCCGCTGTCGTCGAGGACTGGGTTGCCGCCGTTCAAATCGGGGTTCGTCACGCCATAGCCCAGAAGGAAGATACATCACCATTTTTTATCGTCGGGTACTCCAACGGAGCGGGCCTGGCCATCAAATATGCCATGGATTCCCTGGAAGACAGCCGCTTGACCGTGCCGGATCGCCTGATTCTGTTTTCACCGGCGGTGGGTATAACGCCGTTGGCCGCCCTTGCCGACTGGCACAAATTTATCAGCTTTATCCCCTATTTCAAGAAGTTCCAATGGACGGGTATCCACCCGGAATATGATCCCTACAAATACAACTCGTTTCCCAAAAACGCCGGACAGCAGACCCACAACCTGACAGTAGCCATTCGAAAACAGATAAACCGGCTGAAAAAATCAAACCAGCTGTCAGGGTTCCCGCCTGTGCTGACCTTTCAATCCGTTGTCGACAGCACCGTGCGCACGGATGCCATTGTCCAGGGGTTGTATGCCAAGCTCGACGGGGATCAAAATGAACTGGTGCTTTTT
>JAFDAT010000438.1 GCA_019313725.1 Deltaproteobacteria bacterium | reverse complement strand
AACTCATTCCGCCCAACCAGATGACCAAATTCTACGCATTTTACGGTATTACACCGCACCACCCATTGAATTTTCAATTCAAGAACTCCAATTTGTCCGGCAGTTATTTTCTGGGAAAATGCAGCGTGAACAACTCCCTGCTCTACAAAAGCGATATCCGGGGCGACGAGCTCAAGCAGAAAGCGGATGTGTTCAAATACCAGAACTTTGAAATACCGGTGAATACGGATGAAGCGATCGAGATCGAGGACAGCTTCCTGATCAAAACACTGGTGCACAATTTTTCCCACGACCCGGAAACACTGGAAAAATTTTTCATCCGGGATACCATATCCACCCATTATGCCAATATTCATGGCTCTCCTTCGGATGGATGCTTTCTGGGGCCGTTTTCAACCGTCGATCTTACAACCATACGGGACTGCCTCGTGGGCACCTTTTCATACATACAGGCGGGCGAAGTGAGCCATCTGAACATTGAACCGGGTACGGTATGGGTGCGCAGCCCGGATGTGTTCAATTTTTTGTACCGATTTCCCCTGCAGCGCCTGCAGAATTATATTTACTTTACTGCCGGCAGCCCCCCCCAGGGTATTTTTATCGACTTTGTGGAAGATCGCAAAGAGGCTTTCCAGCGGGTTTTCAACGTGGTCAATCTGGAACCTTCCGTATCCATTCCCAGCAGCGCATCGCTTGACCGCTTTGCCGTCATCAAACCCAAAACGCATATCAGTGAAAATGTACTGGTGTCGCAAAGGGCCTATCTCCAGAATGCCTGGCTAGGCAAGGGCGCCAATGCCCAGGAGCAGAGCTATATCATCAACTCAAGGCTGGAGGGCAACGACATCACCGCCCACGGGGCCAAGATTATCGAGGCCGATCTGGGCATGGATGTGTTTGTCGGGTTTAACTGCTTTTTGCGGGGTCGGCCGGAATCGCGGCTGACCATCGGCAAGGAGAGCATCATCATGCCCCACACCATCATCGATATTCGTAAACCCTTGACGATTCCGGCCGGCCACCTGGTCTGGGGATTGGTGACGGACAAAAAAGATCTGGAGAAATGCAGCCTGCCCCTGAAGGCCTTTTCAAAAATCGATACCCGCTTTTCAAAGGGGGATATGATTTTCGAGGGCAAGGGTGCCGAATTTGTCACGGCTTTCAAAGAGAGAATCCACCATATTCTGGAAACCAACGGCGCTTTTTTCAACGGGCACTCGAACAAGGGCCATGCCCAGCAGAACCAGAACATTTCCTTTAACACGATCCAGCCCTATCCCAAGGGTGACAGGGAAGGTCTCTACCCCACCATCATCATCCGACCATAATAAAAATGGCTTTTCGGCGTGTCGCCGAAAAGCCATTTTTATTATTATTTAAAGTACGTCAGCAGCGCGTGCAGGTTGGTCAGCGTGTGCTGCGGGCATCCCGAGTTATAAAGATCCACCGGCAGTAGGCTGTCCATTCCTTCGGTGATTTCAGGGCTGCCCCTGAAGGGGCCGCCGGTTAAGGCACAACTACCCACGGCGACGACAATTTTGGGGTCGGGTACGGCTTCGTAGGTTTGAAAAAGAGCCGTTTTCATGTTGCGGGAGATGGGGCCGGTAACGACGATACCGTCTGCATGACGGGGTGAAGCTACGAAATTGATCCCGAACCGGGCCAGATCGAAAAAGGGTGTCGCCAGAACATTCAGGTCGGCTTCGCAGGCGTTGCAGCCGGCAGCCGATACCTGGCGCAGCTGCAGGGAGCGGCCGAATAATTTTTTGAAATGCTGCCGGGCATGCGCAGCCAGGTCGGGAAGCGATCCGTCCGTGACCAGGTGCTTTTTTTCGGAAACGGAAATCTCGAAATCCCGGGTAAAAGATACATACCTGCCTTTAGAGAGGCGTTCACAGGCCCCGCAGAAAACACAGCGTCCCATGTCGATCACATGCTTTTTTGCTGCGATGGCATCCTGGGGGCAGGCGTCGGCACAGGCCTGAGCCAGGTCAGCCGGGGCGTCTTTATGAATCTGCGGACGCCCGCGGTAGCGCTTCCACAGTTCGATTTTTTCCCGGGGGTATTGGGTGGTTCGGTAGCCTTGTTCGAATCTATTCTTCAGCGTATTCAGCATCGTTATTTCCTATAGATCAAACCCGCAGTACGACAGGTTGTAGCTCTTATTGTTGAGCGGAAAATCCGAAATCCCGGTATCCCGCAGAGACAGGGACAAACCGTTCCAGTTGTGAAAGGAAGGGTCCTTGATTTTGTAGCGCATGATGCTGCCTGCCGCGTCGGTAAGAACACAATGCGAAACCTCCCCCCGCCATGCCTCGTTGAGGGTCACGGCCAAAGAATCGGGCGCCATGGAAAGTTCAGCCGGTTTCACGCAATCTGTTTGCACCGGATCGTTCAGCAGGGACTGGATGATGTCGATGGACTGCAGGATTTCGTCCGCCCTGACTTTGGCCCGGGCGTAGACATCACCGCTGGGTTCGGCATTTTCCGGAATATCGAGTTCGGGATAGTGCTCACTGGGAAAACAGCGCCGGACATCGTAGGGAAGGCCGCAGGCCCGGCCGGCAGGTCCCACCAGGCCCAGGTGTTCGGCATCTGATTGGCTGACGGTGCCGCAATCTTCAAAACGCGACCTTACGCTGGATGTGGAAAAAAGCAGCTCGATCACATGCTTTACCTGCGGGGCGATTTCGGTAATGCGCTGGGCCATGGTTGTCCGGACCTCGTCGTCCATGGAAAAAAGCACACCGCCCGGGCGGATGAGCCCTTTGCTGAAGCGATTACCGCAAAGCAGCAGGGACATGTTTAAAAAATCCCCGCGCATACGGCCGCAGTAATTCATGGGCGGCAAAAAAGCGACGTCTCCACTCAAGGCACCCAGGTCACCGACATGATTTTGAATCCGCTCGAGCTCGAGCGCGATGGTTCGGATGATGCGGGCACCCCTATCCGGTTCAACCGCGGAAAA
>JAFDAT010000437.1 GCA_019313725.1 Deltaproteobacteria bacterium | reverse complement strand
CTTCCAGTTGATTCGACGGATGGGGGATATCCGCACCCAGCCCGGCGGCCCTCCCGGAACTGCCCACCCTGAACGAGGCCAAGCCCCCCAGCAGGCTCACTTCCACGGGCCGGCCATTGAACATGGGCGACTGCATCATCTGCCGCAATGTCCTTCCCTCGGCCTTCATCCGCCGGTAAAAATAAAACAATGAAGCCAGAATGATGATGACGCCAGTCAGAAAAATCCAGAGCATGTATTGCACGATGCCGCTGAAGAAAATAACCACCAGCCCCAGACCAATGATCAAAAACACGTGCAGGACAAGGACAAAATAAGCCACCATCACGGATTTAACGAGACCGTCTCCGTCTTGCCTGCCCATTCTATTTATCACCTGCGCCGGTTTTGGATAGAGTCTTTCCCGAAGACAAGCGTTCAGTCAACGGGTCCATGTAATGCTGTGGGACGTCGAATTGAATCCCTCCGCTCCGCAGGGAATTCAATTTCAAGATCAGGAGGTTCAGCTTTTTGAGCACCTTGTATTTTTCGGAGGTCTCCTCCATTCCGGACAACAGCTCCTGTGTATTCCTGATCTCCGTTTTGATCTCAAGTTCGGGGGGGAGACAATCTGCATTTTTTAAAATTTTATAGGCCAGCCGGAGATCTTCCGGTACAGTCATATCTTCTTTGGACAACGGTTTGCCCCTGCCCGGAAGATTTTCAAAGTCACCTTTCCGCTGGGCCTTTTGGATACGTTGTTCGATTATCTTTTCAAATCCGCCAAACATGCAGGACCACCTTCCAAAGCCATTGTCGTGAATTACATTTCAAGCCGCATCACGCGGAACACAGTACAGCATTTTTTTTGAAATGCTCTGTTTATTCTTTTTCAATTTCAGAACGTTAAAATTATATAACCATCCCCGGATATCATTTCAAGCCTTAAATCATTGCCCGGCAGTCGATATGAGCGGAGATAAGGTCAATGCAAACTTCAAATCCGAATTTTTCGGGTGTTGACCAAAGCGGCAACCATTTGTTAGGGTCGGTCGTCAATGCAGAAAATGTTTGGCTGGGCCATCTCACATCCTGAAAAAATTCCCGTGGAAGCTGAATACATGAAAGGACCTTCAGAATGAAAAAAATTGCATTTGCCGGAACCGACGGCAGGACCCTGCTATGGGCCTATGTCGTATCCACCGCAACCAGTGATCTTTATGAAGACAATTTTGAAGGCCTCGTTATCAGGGGGACCCCCAGTATGCCGATATTTTCCAAAGCCATGGACTGGCCCGTGACATTCGTGGCCACCGAAAACAACGATGTGGACAGTTATTCCCGCAGCATTATCGCAGCCCTTGAAGACGGCACTGTCGATTGTGTCGTTCCCATGCCCGAAGCGCTGTTGTTCGAGGGTCTCGTGGACCGGGTCGAAGCCGCCGGATTCGGCGACCGGATCCTTGGTCTGAACAAAGCCGGCGCCTTTATAGAGGGCGACAAAATCAAATGTAAAGAATTGTGCAGAGATGCCGGCATACCTGTATCCAACGCGTGGGCCCAAGTGAATGCGCATGATTATGAAACCGTCTTACAACTCTGTCTCGAATTCATTCAATCCTTTGGCGGCGCCGTTTTGAAGTACCCTTACAGTGCTGGAGGTAAAGGCGCCAGGATAATTTTGAATTCATGGGAAATACGGGAAGTTTACGAAACCCTGCTCAAAGATTACAAAGACAGCTATAAAAAGCAGTTCGGGAAAAAGGGCGCCTGGCCGTTATTAATCGAGTCCCTCATGTCCGGAGTCGAAATCAGTTTTACCATCTTTGTGGATGGGAACGGCAGTTATCAGATTCTGCCAACCTCTATGGATTACCCCGAAAGGTTTGAAGGCCCCGCCAGCAAGATGAACCCCATCACCGGCGGCACTGGTGCGGTTTCCCCCCACCCCATGGAAACCCCGGAACTGATTGCCATGGCCGGAAAAACCATTGCCGACCCCCTGGTGGACGCATTGAGAGCGCAGGGTCTCCTGCGACCCTGCATTCTATACCCCGGCTGTTTTGTCTCGTTCGACAAACACATGCAGCCTGTAAAAATCCGGGTGAGCGAAATCAACATCCGGCCCGGAGAGCCTGAAGCCCAACCGGTGGCGCGGCGACTGAGAAACCTGGGCGCCCTTATCGAGGCGTCCCTGACCGGGAACCTGGATAAGGTCAGCCCCGAGGTAAGGGATGACCAGGTCGCCATCTGCATTGCCCTTATGACCGGGCCTGGCGGTCCGGACGGTCAGAAAGGTTACCCATGGTCCTGCACCAAGAACGAACCCATTGAATTTGATTTGAAGTATCTGAAACGCAAAGGTATACAGGTAATTCCCTCGGCCATGACCTGGGTGGATGCGGATGCGGTCTTCAAGTCCGATGGGACGCGTGTGGCCTTTCTCAACGCTAACCTGACGGTCAAAGGCAGTGATTCCCGCGGCGTTCTGGCCGACCGATTGAGAAAAAAGCTGCTGACAGCCTTTGACAACGGAAAATTCAGGGTAATCCCACGGGAGGATAAGGCCGGAAACAGGCTCGATCTGCGCAGGGATATCGGCACCCATTATCTCAAAGCCGAAGAAATATTCCGGAAACTTTGAAAACTGTGCCGAACGGTTCGATTTTAAACATGCCCTTTTTATCTGAAGAATCTTTTGACAACCATGGCAATTTAAGTTATAATTTCCGAATTAATCGCCCTTCTTGAGCAATACTTGAAATGCGGGGGCTACGACCCTGCCGCAGATCTGAGATGAGGAGCCAACAACATGATAAAACTCGGATCCACCATCCAGAAACACGGAACGCCCGGCCGGAAAAATATTTTCTTCTCCAGGCTAAAACTTTTGATCATCATGGCCAAGGCATTCTTAGAAAACTATCCCCTGGGCGAACACCGCATACAGGCCATGATTCGTAATTCTGAAGCGGTTACCCAGGACTGCA
>JAFDAT010000436.1 GCA_019313725.1 Deltaproteobacteria bacterium | reverse complement strand
TAAGGAATTCTATCTTTTTTATAAATGGCAGAGCGTAGCGATTCATCAACTTTAGATCACTTATAATTTTAGATCACTTGACACTTTAAATTATTTTTTTGGCAGAGCCTAATGACTCTGACCTGGCCCAAAGGACCCGGTTTTTAATGCTGGAATAAAGCTAATTTTCAGCATCCAGAAAAGCCTGGGCTATACCCAGGTCATCGGGATGGGTGATCTTGATATTTTTTCCGCTGCCCCTGATAACTTTGACCCGGCCCCCATAGCGTTCAACCAGCGATGCATCATCCGTACCGGAAAACCCTTCATCGGCCGCAGATTCATGTGCTTTTCGTATCAGCTGATAGCGGAATGCCTGGGGCGTCTGGGCCTGCCACAGGTTGTCCCGCTGAACAGTACTCTTTATAATGCCGGAATCGTTGACCCGTTTGAGTGTGTCACCCACAGGCATGCCGAGCATGCAGGCCCCGGTTTTTTCAGCCTGGGCAATGCATTCGCCGATCTGGGCCGGCTGCACAAACGGACGCACGCCGTCATGAATGGCGACGATGCCCTCACGATGCCCCATTTCACGCAGGCCGTTATACACAGAATCCTGTCTTCTTTCACCACCGGTCAGCAGCTTGACAGGTTTGGCAAGATTAAGGGACGGAAGTAGGATGTGCCTGCAGAAGTCCGATTCATCGGCTGACACCACAAGATAAATCTCGGCAATTTCATCGCAGGCGGAAAAGGCTTTCAAAGAATATGCGATAATTGGCAGGTTTTTCAGCCTGAGAAACTGCTTGGGGGTGGCGCTATGCATCCTGACGCCTTTCCCGGCCCCCAGAATTATGGCAGATGCGGACATACGGTTCACTTCTTTATAGAATAACCATCCCTCACAAAGGATGGCATGATAATGCCCCTGAAAGGGGGCTGATATTTACGACACAGCGATCGCCGCGGCTAAAAAACTTTATCGCAGGTACTTCAGTTCCGCCGGCAGGGGCACACCCTTTCCCATGGAATCTTCCCCGTAATTCACGCCGGCCAGAATCTTTATATCGGAGAGCGCCCTGCTGTCACCTTCAAACGCGACTTCGTTGATCTGCTCTTTCTGAATCTTACCCCCGGCCCACTGGATATCCAGCACGCTGCTTGCGTCAAAGCGGTCCCCCCCCGCGCACAGTTCCACTTCCCCGCCGTAATGCCGAACGATTTTTGCCACCAGCAGGCTCGGCCGGCTGTGGAATCCCAAGGTAACCGGGATGCCCACGGTAATGGTCGATCGCTCTATATTCTCGTTCAGAATCTCCCTGGCCAGGTCTTTTCCTTTCCCGATAAAATGGCACACGTAGTAGAGCCCGTAGTTGATGGTTCTGTCCAGAAGAATCTCGGGGTCAACCAGTGCGGCAAGTGTGTCCTGCACTTTCTTGTATATATTTTTATAGCCCGCTTCGTGGAGGTGACGCTCATAAAAATGAAGCAGTCTTCCCGTCATTTGCAGCAGGTGGAACACGACCGAAAAATAGCTGCGCAATTGTTTCAGTTTGCGGTTACCGAATCGGTAGCCGCCGTGGATAACATAGGTGTCGAAAGAGGATTGGAGGTTGTGTACCAGCATCTCGAACCGCCGGATTTCGACTTCATTGACCTTTTCGGGAACAATGCCCAAAATTCCATTTAAGTCATAGGGTTCATAAAACCCCAACGCATCAAATTTTTTCGCGATCCTCAAAAAGTCACTGGCAATCTTCACGATATTTTTTTTCTGCAGGTCCTTGGCTTCATCATCGATATCGTATTTGAGTATATCCGTGGTGGTGATGCCGGGAAAATCCTGGTGAGTAAACGTTCTATCCGGGACTGTGATATGCAGATGCCTGGCCTCTTCGAGGATGACCGGTGCGAGTTTCATGATTGATTCCGTTAAAAATTTGATGGTCGCATAACCTTCATAACGGAATTCCTCGGCATCCGGAAGATCATAAAACACAAGGCGATTTGAAATGTGTTTCTGCGAATAGGCGCCCAGGCTGAGATGTCTAACTGAAGCCGACAGCTCCCTGTAGAAATACCATGCCTGGCTGTTCTTGGCACCATGAAAATCCAGAAAATCTTCCAGCACCTGTGACGTGCCGATCAGTTTGGAGTAAAGCTTTTTGGTAAAGTAATCGCTCTCGACATCGCGGTTGGATATGTAGGTACAGCACTTCAGGTAGTCATAAGAAAACAACTGCGCTTTTTCCAGAAACGAGAGCACCTTGGTCAATGGTTCCACAGCAGTTTGTCCTTTAATCCTTTATACAGGCCTCGTCATGATTGGATGGTATCGGTCAAAGCAGTCCGTAAGCCGAATTCTGTTCCCGAACCGGGTTACCCCTGTCCGAGCAACGATCATTCATCTAAGGATTCCGATTGCTCGGAATCTCGTGCGACCTACCCGGGAGCTTGAGCGGGCCACCCTCAAACACTCCCCTATTTGGTCTTGCACCGGATGGGGTTTACCGAGCTTCTCCGGTCACCCGAAGAACTGGTGCGCTCTTACCGCACCTTTTCACCCTTACCCCGAGCGCGTCGCCGCCCCCGGGGCGGTATACTTTCTGTTGCACTTTCCTTCGCGTTGCCACGACTCCACGTTATGGAGCATCCTGCCCTGCGGTGTTCGGACTTTCCTCCAGGCGGCCTTATGGCCGCCCAGCGATCGTTTGGACTGCTTCAACCGAAATTTATCATCCCCCACAAAAAGGGTGGATTGAGTGCCACCCCGTAAGGGGATGCGTTGTAAAACTCCGTGGGGAAATCCCCTTTTTCATGCCTGCCTTTTTCGCCCCGGCGCCGGGTGGGTCATGAATCATCCTTCCAGTAAATGATCCTCTGGCAGCTCGGACAAAACGTAAGAGACTCAAAACGCTGAAGTTCATTATACATCTGGGGGGGAATATTCATATGACATGCCTGGCAAACAGCATTCACAACGGGTGCAAT
>JAFDAT010000087.1 GCA_019313725.1 Deltaproteobacteria bacterium | reverse complement strand
CGGTGACACCGTGGCCGCAGACCAGGAGATTGTTGTTTTAGAAGCAATGAAAATGGAAATGCCGATTGTCACATCGACGACCGGCACCGTCACGTCCGTCAACTGCAGCCCAGGGGATGCCGTGCAGGGGGGGGATGTGCTGGTGGTTGTGGAATAAATTTTCACACCCTAACACAGGGATAAATCCCCGCGCTGAACAAAATCCAAAGGAAGGGGCGAATAACCAATATCCAATAACGAATGATCAATCTCCAAGTGCAGATAGCAAACCGGATAAACCGCAGAAAAAAATGACCCTCGAACACTTGGAAACGATAAGCTTTTTAAATACAAAAGGGAACGATATGCCCAAAGAAATCACCCATCAGAGCGAATTCAAAAGACTCGAAGCCCTTCAGAAACGAGCGCAGGACGGCGGCGGGCGGAAAGCCGTCGAAAAACGGCATGCCGCCGGGAAGCTGACCGCCAGGGAACGAATCGAGCTCCTGTTCGATGCAGGTACTTTTGTAGAATTGAACCAACTTGCCGACAGCCAGGCAACCGATTTCGGTATGCAGGCCAAGAAGGTCCCCGGAGACGGTGTCGTCATCGGGTATGGCAATATCGAAGGCCGGCTCGTATTTGCCTATGCCCAGGATGCAACTGTACTCGGCGGCTCGGTGGGGACGATCCATGGCCGCAAAATCTGTCGGATCATGGATGAATCGCTAAAGGTAAAGGCGCCTATCGTCGGGCTGTTCGATTCCGGGGGCGGCCGAATTCATGAAGGTTTTTTCGCATCAAAGGGTGTTGCCGGCATGTTTTACCGCAATACCCGGGCCTCGGGCGTCGTTCCGCAGATATCCGCAATGATGGGCCCGTGTGCGGGAGTGTCGGTTTATTCACCGGCACTGACCGACGTAGTCATCATGGTGGAAGGCAGCAGTCAGATGGTCATCACGGGCCCCGGCGTGATCAAGTCCGTAACCGGTGAAGAGGTAACCCTCGAGGAACTCGGTGGTGCCAAAGTCCACAGCGAGATTACCGGCCAGGCGCATTTGACAGCCAAAAATGATGAAGCCTGCATCCAATTGATTCGTGAACTGCTCGCTTTTTTGCCGTCCAACCACCTTGAACAACCACCGGACCACCCGAATCAGGACGATGTGCTCCGCACCGATGACACCCTCGAGGAAATCGTTCCGGCCAACTTCCGCAAAGCCTACGACATGCGGAAGGTGGTCACAAGAATCACCGACAATGGCGTTTTTTTCGAACTGCTCCCCAAATATGCCCGCAACATCATCATCGGTTTTGCCCGCATGGATGGGCAGACCGTAGGAATTGTCGGCAATCAGCCCAATATACTGGCTGGATGCCTGGATGTGAACAGCGCGGACAAAGCTGCTCGATTTATCCGCTTTTGCGATGCATTCAACATTCCGCTCATCAATTTCGTGGATGTACCGGGCTATTTTCCGGGTGTCAAACAAGAGTACGCCGGCATCATTCGACACGGTGCTAAAATGCTCTACGCCTATGCTGAGGCAACCGTCCCCAAGATCACGCTGGCCCTCAGAAAAGAGTATGGCGGGGCGGTCATGGCCATGTGCTGCGTGGGCATGGGCGTCGATCTGATGCTCGCCTGGCCCGTGGCCAAGCTGGTAGTGCTGGACACTACTGCCGCGGTCAACCTGATTTTTCGCAAGGAAATTCAGTCCGCCGACAACCCGGATGAATTCCGCAATGAAATGATCGAAGCCTATGACGACAAATACTCCAACCCGTTTCACGCGGCATCCAACATGCTCGTTGACAAGGTGATCAAGCCGGCGGAAACCCGACCCGAACTGATCAAGGCGCTGAAGATGCTGAAAAATAAACAACGGCCGGAGCCATTTAGAAAACACGGCAATATTCCCCTCTAAATAAAATGGGTGTGAACAAAAAGCGGTTCACACCCATTTTATTTAGTGATTTAACTTTTTTGGATCATCTCCCGATCAATTGCAGTATTGTTGGATTGAGTGATCCAAATCGAAATCGGGATCGCTATCGAAATCGCGTCATGTTTGCGCATAATTTCGGTATTAAGGGCTCGCTTAAAAATTAAAAAATCAATGCCATTAACTTAAGGTACAATTGGCTGAAGGCATCAAGGTAGGACCGTTTTACGATTTACGGGGTAAAAAGTCTTGAATGCGTTTAGCCTGAAATCAATGAAATCGCTATCGAAATGGCAGGGATAAATCCCTGCGCTTATTATTCGCAAGACTCGATCCCGATTTCGATTTCGATTCTGAACCTAAAACGTAACACCTAAATCGTAAAACGGTCCCTGAGTAGTCCAGGGCTTCAGCCCTGCCAAAGCGGGTTACGAGAAACCAAAATGCCAATTCAAAATTGCCTTTATAAATTGCCCTCGATTTCGATCCCGATAGCGATTTCGATAGCGATTTCGATTCTGAACCTAAAACGTAACACCTAAATCGTAAAACGATCCCTATTTATATTGGAGGTAAAAATGGACTTCACCCTGACCAATGAACACAAAGACATCCAAAAGGCCGCCCGGGAATTTGCCGTAGGCGAATTCAAGGATGTCGCCCGGGAATACGACCTCAAAGAAATTTTCCCCGAAAAAATACTGAACAAAGCACGCCAGCTGGATCTTATTGGTTTGTTTATTCCCGAAGCCTATGGAGGCCCCGGCCTGGGATACCTGGAGCATGCTCTGGTCCTTGAAGAATTCTGGAAAATCGATCCGGGTATCGGCCAGCAACTGTGTTCGGTATCCTTCGGTGCCGAGGAACTGATTCTATACGGTACCGAAGAGCAGAAGAAGCAATATCTCTCCCCTATTTTCAAAGGTAAAGGCATCATGGGGTTTGCCATTACGGAGCCGGATGCCGGCAGCGACACGGCCGCTGTCTCCACAACGGCGGTTAAAGAAGGTGACGACTATGTTATCAATGGCAGCAAGGTGATGATCGGCAATGGAACGGTGGGGACATTCCTCCTCGTGTTATGCCTGACCAATCCGGAAGAAAAATCCAAAACCGCCCGTCACAGCATCATCATCGTGGAAACCGACCGCGAGGGCTACAAGGCGGATAAAATGGAAGGCAAGATGGGCCTGCGGTGCTCCGACACAGCGGCTGTTTACTTCAACAACCTGCGCGTTCCCCAAAAAAACCTGGTGGGTACTGAGGGGAACGGCTTCATCCAGCTCATGAACTTTTTTGACCGTTCCAGGGCTTATGTCGCCGCACACGGTCTGGGCCTGGCCCAGGGCGCGTTCGACCAGGCGCTCCGGCATGTCAAAGGCAGAAAACAGTTTGGCCGCCCGCTCGCCGCTTTCCAGGCAACGCAGTTCAAAATTGCCGAAATGGCCACCAAGATAGAAACAGCCCGGAATATGGTGTACAAAGCGGCCTGGCTGCTGGACAACAACAAGTCGGATACCAAACTCACGGCCATGGCCAAGCTTTACGCCTGCCATGTTGCCGTGGAGGTTGTCGATGAGGCGCTTCAGCTGCATGGCGGCTATGGGTATTTCGATGATTATGACATCGAACGCTTCTACCGGGCCGCCAAGGTTCTAGAAATCTACGAAGGTACCAAGGAAGTGGAGAAAATTATTATTGCGCGGGAAATAATAGGCAAATTATAGAAACGGTATTATTTCCATCGTAGGGGCGCCCCTTGTGGGTGCCCGAAAAGCCGCAGGCGATTCACCAAAACGGGCAGGCACAAGACCTAATTGGGGGTATCGTTGGTGTGGTAAAATCAATCACGACCCACAAATATACCCATCAAGACATTTCATATTATTTTGTTTTTTATAGCTCAACAAGCTTAATACTCTCCACCAGCGACAAGGCCGCAATTTCGTCCAGAATTTCATCGGGAATCGGGGTGTCCGTCGAAAGGAACACGATGTTCGTGGATTCTTCGTTGCTCACCCCAACATTCATGCGGTCGATGTTGATGCCGTGCTTCCCCAGCACCGAGGTAATACTGCCGAAAGCGCCGGGCTTGTTGAAATTGCGGATGTAGGCAAAATACCCCTCCGGTTCCATGGACAGCTGAAAGCCATCGATTTTTACAATCTGGGGTCGCTTCTTGCCGAAGATAGTACCGGCAATCTGACTCTCCATCTCCGTCGTGACCGCTTTCAGAGTGATCAAATTCAGGTACTCATCGGATTCGGCACTGGTGGTCTCGGAAACCTTGATACCCATGTCCTTGGCAATAACGCCGGCATTGACGTAATTGACCACATCCTTTACCGAAGGTGTCAGCAGACCTTTGAGCAGGCTGATGGTGACGGGTGTAAAGTCGATGCCCTGAAAATCCCCCGTGTATTCGATGACGATCTCTTTGAATGCGCCTTTGCTCAGCTGAGCCATGAGACCGCCAATCCGGTCGGCCAGATTGAGATAAGGGCCCATCTTGCCGAGCAGTTCACCGGTAACCGACGGCACATTCACGGCATTGGCGATGGTGCCGTTTTTCAGGTAGTCGATGATCTGCTTGGCCACCGCCACGGCGACATTGGTCTGGGCCTCCCGAGTGGATGCACCCAGGTGAGGCGTACAGATGACGTTTTCCTTTTCCAGCAGACTGCATGTCCCCGGCGGTTCGGTTTCAAACACATCCAGGGCTGCACCGGCAACCTTGCCCGACTTCAGAGCTGTGTCCAAATCCCCTTCATCGATCATACCGCCCCGGGCGCAGTTGATGATCATCACACCGTCCTTCATCTGTTTGAACGCATCTTTGTTGAGAAGGCAGGTGGTTTCCTTCATTTTTGGAACATGTATGGTTATGTAATCCGAATGACGATACAGTTTCTCCAGGGTAACACTTTCAAAACCCGCCTTTTCGATCTGTTCCGGTGTGACAAACGGGTCGTGAACGACAACGCGCATTTTCAACCCACGGGCCCGGTCGGCAACAATGGAGCCGATCTTTCCGAAGCCGATGACGCCAAGGATTTTATTGAATACCTCCCGGCCCTGCAGCTTCTTTTTATCCCACCGGCCGGCTTTGAGGGAAGATGTTCCGCGGGGAATGTTCCGGGTCAATGACATCATCATCGAAATGGCATGCTCGGCAGTGGTGATAACATTCCCGGTGGGCGTGTTCATCACTACGATGCCTTGTTGGGTGGCTGCCGGGATATCCACATTGTCAAGGCCAATGCCGGCACGGCCGACAACCTTCAGTTTTTTGGCCGCCTGAATAAGATCCGCTGTCACCTTGGTGGCACTGCGGATGACCAGACCGTTGTATTCGCCAATAATTTCTTTCAGCTCGTCGGGAGAGAGGCCGGTTTTAACATCCACCGCTATCCCCTCCTCTTCTTCGAACATCCTAATCCCTATTTCTCCGAGCTGATCGCTCACCAACACTTTCATGGCTTCCTCCTTCATTAGAAACAAAGGCACTCGGGATCGAACAAAGAAAAATTCTTTGTGTCCTTTGTGCCTTTGTGGTTTGGTTTTCTATTTGTTCTTCATTCGATGTTGGACGTTCGATGTTCGATGTTCATCCGTTTTTCACCCATCATCACTGTAACTCATGTCGAATAATCTCCCTTCTCATCGGACTATCCCCATCAGGTGCTTTTCAATAATTCCGGTTTCGGGTACTGATCGAGAACCTTCTGGGATTCTTCGATGGTGTCTTCCTTCAGGGCGATGTTCTCCAATTGGCCGGAAAGATATTTATCATAGGCCTGAAGATCGATCAGTCCATGGCCACTGTAGTTAAACAGGATGACCTTTTCCTTGCCCTCTTCCTTGGCTTTCTTGGCCTCGTCGATAACACAGGCCAGAGCATGGTTGGTTTCCGGTGCGGGGATCACCCCTTCAGTTTTTGCCAAAAGCATGCCGGCCTTGTAGGTGGAAAGCTGATTGACCGCCTTGGCTTCCAGGATCCCCTCCGACAGCAGCTGGCTTACGGTGGGCGCCATGCCGTGGTACCGCAGCCCACCGGCATGCAGCGGAGGCGGTACAAAGGTGTGGCCAAGACTGTACATGGGCAGCAGCGGTGTCATACAGGCATAATCGCCGTGGTCGTACGCAAAAGGCGCGCGGGTCAAGGTGGGGCAGGCTTCGGGTTCCACTGGATAGATTGCAATATCCTTGCCGTTGATTTTGTCCAGCACATAGGGAAAGGCGAGTCCTGCAAAGTTGCTGCCGCCGCCGGCACAGCCGATGACGATATCCGGGTATTCCCCGATTTTCTCCATCTGTTTCTTGGCCTCCAGGCCGATGATGGTCTGGTGCAGCATGACATGGTTCAGCACGCTGCCCAGGGAATACCGGGTTTCACCGGAAGGATCGGTAACGGCGGCTTCTATGGCTTCGCTGATGGCAATGCCCAGACTTCCGGGGGTGTCCGGATCATTTTCCAGAACGCCTCTGCCTGCCTGAGTCTCAGTGCTGGGACTGGCGATGCAGGTAGCCCCCCAGGTTCCCATCATCGACTTACGATAGGGTTTCTGGTCGAAACTGATGCGCACCATGAAGACCTTGCATTCCAGGCCAAATTGAGAGCAGGCAAAAGCCAGTGCACTGCCCCACTGCCCGGCTCCGGTTTCCGTCGTCAGCTTTTTGATGCCGAACGCTTTGTTGTAGTAGGCCTGGGCAACCGCGGTGTTGGGTTTATGGCTACCCGGGGGGCTGACGCCTTCATATTTATAGTAAATTCGAGCCGGTGTATCCAGGGCCGCCTCAAGACTGTAAGCCCGGATCAGTGGCGAAGGACGCCATATGCTTAAGACGCTCAATACCTCTTCGGGTATATCGATCCAACGCTCAGTACTGACTTCCTGTTCGATCAGATTCATGGGGAACACCGGAGCCAGGTCATCCGGGCTCAGTGGATTTCCATCCGGGCCCAGCGGCGGATTCATCTTTATATCTGCGAGAACATTATACCACTGCCGCGGCATTTCATCTTCAGTCAGATACACTTTTTTCGTCTTCATAGAACCTCCTTGAATTTTAGGTTATGAAAAATTAGCCGCCAATTCATTAGAAACAGGCAGTCGTTTTTCTGGCCGGCATCAATGCGCGAAGGCATGATCCACAGCTATCAATAGTGCCAATAATTGTTTCTAATGTGCATCAATAACATATAGACTTAAACACTACTAAAAAAACGCACCGTTCATGCGTCGCTGTGCGCGGTCGAGAATGAATAGGTTTGGAACCCAGACCGCAAAGAATTCGTTGAATAGCTTGACGTTGCTTGGTATACAGTATACAGTTTTAGCCGTTCGGTCAATCACTAATATGGGTGAAACGCTTTTGACCTACTCTGTACGTGTAAACCATTTTATATCATAAATAAAGAGGTAAAATGACATGGAAAATGAAAAACAACTCTATTTGACGGCATTAAATCCTTTGCTCATCAAACCAGAACGTGGTTTGCCCAACGCCGTGGCCGTGATCGGAGCCGGTACCATCGGGCCTGACATCGGGTATTACCTCAAGAGCGCCATGCCGGGCATCACCCTTTTTCTCGTGGACATCGATGAACTGCCGTTGCAAAAAGCCGAAAAAAGGCTGGCAGCCTACGCCCAAAAGGCTGTTAACCGAAAAAAAATGGGCCCGAAAAAAGCCGCTGCCGTTTTGAACAATATCATCTATACACAGGATTACAGTGATATCAAAGGGTGTGAACTGGTTATCGAAGCGGCCACCGAAAATATCCCTTTAAAACAGAAAATATTCGAAAATGTTGAAAATATTGTCTCACCAGACACCATTATCACATCCAATACTAGTTCCATACCGTCCGACAGACTTTTTTCACGTATGCAACACCCGGAAAGAACAACGGTGACCCACTTTTTCGCCCCTGCCTGGCGCAGCCTGCCGGTAGAAATAATCCAATGGGACCAGGCCAGCCAGGCAACGGTTGACTACCTGTTCTGGTTTTTCGCCAGCACCGGTAAAGCGCCCATCATCACCGGCAATGCCATCTGTTTTGTCCTGGACCGCATCTTCGACAACTGGTGCAATGAATCTGCCGGCCTCCTGGGCCAGGCCACCGCGAGCCAGATAGACAAGGTAGCCGAAGCGTTCGTCTTTGCCGGGCCGTTTTTTGTGCTGAACATGGCCAACGGCAATCCCATCATCGTGGAAACCAACACCCTTCAAATGGAGGAAGGCACCCACTATCAACCTGCTGCCATTTTGAATTCCGTTGATCGCTGGACAACCCATCGCCCGGGATCCAAGGTCGATATCCCCGATGACCTGAGTCAGAAAATCCGCGACCGGCTGCTGGGGATCCTCTTCTCCCAGAGCTTCGATATCATCGACCGCGGAATCGGCACCCCGGCAGATCTCAACTTTGGCTGCCAGGTCGCCCTGGGGTTTAAAAAAGGCCCCTTGGATATCATGCGTGACCTGGGGGAAAAGGAAGTCAGCCGCATAATGGCCCGTTTTGAAAAAGACAGACCCGGGTTTCCCCAGGCCAAAGCACCATTGGCTGCCTATCAGCAGTTTTACCGCTATGTGCTCACCGATGATATCGATGGCGTCAGGGTGATCACCCTGCGACGACCACAGGCCATGAATGCCCTGAACGACGAAATCACGGGAGAAATACTGGATGTTATGCAGGCAGATGAAAACAACCCGGCCATTAAAGGATTTATCATCACCGGTTACGGAACACAGGCATTTTCTGCAGGGGCGGATATCGGAAAATTTCCCGAAATGCTGGGCGACACGGCGGCATCCGTCCAGTATGCCAAAGACTGTGCTAAAGTTCAGATCCACATGGACCGCATGGAAAAGCCTGTGGTTGCCGCCTTGAACGGCCTGGCCATGGGCGGCGGTTTTGAAGTCGCCATCCGTTGCCACAGCATGGTTGCCGTAAAAAAAGCGACCCTGCAGTTCCCGGAAATCGGACTGGGCATTCTGCCGGGCCTCGGCGGCTGTGTCGTGCCGTACCGCAAATGGCCCGCAGGCGCGGCACTGTTTCATGACATGATTATGCTTGGCAAACCGATCACCGCCCGCGAGGCAGCCGATATCGGTATGATCAACCAGCTCGTGGAGAACCCTGCAGAACTCATACCGGCTGCCGTCGCCGAAATCGACCGCATCCGGGGCGACATCCCCCGCATCATGGAACAGGCGGTTGACATCCCGGAATTTACGGCCCCGGACCCGCCTATGTCCGGCAGGCAGGTGTTGAGCAGGGAGGCCATCACCATTACCGCCGAAACGGTTAAAAAAGGAGCTGCGGCAGCTTCACTCCATGACGCCCTGGAAATCGGTTATGCAGGCTTTGGCCGGATAGCCTGTACCGATGCGGCCAAGGAAGGCATCGGTGCGTTTCTACAGAAAAGGAGGCCCGAATTTACCAAATGATAGAATACCATATTCGATGTTGGAAGTTCATTTTTAAAAAAGCAAACGAGGCACTATGAACGAAGACTTTTTACTTGGAAACGGTGCGATTGCGCTCGGGCTTCTGGAAGCCGGTTGCCAGGTGGTTACCTCCTACCCTGGAACCCCCAGTTCGGAAATTTTACCCGAGGTTGTGCGCCTGAAAAAAGCTGCAAACCTGAACACCTACGTGGAGTGGTCCACCAATGAGAAAGTGGCCCTCGACAATGCCTTTGCGGCTGCCATCACCGGGAAACGAACTGCCTGCTGCATGAAACAGGTGGGACTCAATGTTGCCGCGGACTCCCTCATGAGCACTGCCTACCTGGGCACGGTGGGCGGTATGGTGATCATATCCTGCGACGATCCCGGGCCTCATTCCTCTCAGACCGAACAGGATACCCGCCTCATGGCACGCCTGGCCAAGGTCCCCGTCCTGGACCCGGCCACACCCCAGGAAGCCAGGGAAATGGTCGGCATTGCCTTTGACATTTCCGAGACCTTTGGCATACCCGTTATTTTAAGGCCGGCCATACGCGTGTGCCACGCTCGGCAGAATCTGAAATGGTCCGCCCTTGCCGACAACCCCGCAAGGGCCCAATTCAAAAAGGACCCCATGCGCTGGGCTGCCACCCCCAAGTTTCGTTTTATCCTGCACCGGAAACTCAACCAGAAGCTGAAAGATATTTCAATGCGCTTCGACAGCCTTCAGCCTTATAACGGTCACAACCTCGAGGTGGGAAAGCACTACCCCCTGGGTATCATTTCAGGCGGCGTTCCCTGTGCGGTCATACGTGATATTTTATCCGATTCCGGACGTGATGACCTTCCCCTGCTTAAACTCGGCGCCCCCTACCCGCTTCCGCAAAGGCTGGCTGACGAATTTGTTGCCGCCTGTGACAAGGTGCTGGTCATCGAAGAGACCGATACCGTAATCGAGTCCCTCCTGAGGGACCGGGGCAAAGTTCTGGGCCGGCTGTCCGGGGATGCCCCCTTAGAGGGCGAGCTGATTCCCGAAATTATCGAACGCATCCTGGCGGAAG
>JAFDAT010000435.1 GCA_019313725.1 Deltaproteobacteria bacterium | reverse complement strand
ACATGGTCCACGTGAAAATGGGTGCACACCACGCGTTTCAAGGGCGGCATCCCTTTGAGCGCGTCCAGCAGGCCCCTTGTATCGGAGGGCATGCCGCAGTCTACCAGAAAGGTGGACCTGCGGGTGTGGTCTTCCAGGATATACTGGTTGCTGGCTCTGCCGCGGTATTGGTGCAGGGTACGGCCTTCGGAGAGATGCAGGGTTTCGTTTGTCATATCCTGGTTATCCAAATAACAGGTGCGCGGTAGCTGCCACACCGGTATCGACATGGATGGTCGCTTCAGTCTTCCAGCTGGGTCAGCTTGCTCTTGGGGTTTGACACGTAGATATGGGAAAAATCAGAATCTTCTACAGCGCCGTGCCAGTGTTTTTCATTGGCTGGAATCAGCACGACATCCCCGGGGACGATTTCGATTTCTTCCTGCTCCGTGGCAATGATGCCTTTGCCGGCGGTGACGATCAGCACCTGTTCGTGGTCATGGGCATGAAATTTGTTGCGCACACCTTTGCCGAAATTGACAACGTTCACGTCAAATTCCCGGCTTTGGGGCAGAAGCCTTTGCAAGCTTACCTCCGGGCCGGTGAAAAGAGGTGTGGCGAAGGGTTCTTTTTCCACATGGCTGGCTGTGATGACCTTCATGATATTTTTCCTTTCGTGTTTTCGTGATGAAAGATCTTTATATTTGTCGGCTGAGCCGGGTTGAACTAACCCCAGCGTTGCAAAAGCCGGAGGGCTTCAGAGTCAAGGCGTCTGAGGGTGAAGTCGTAGTTTTTTACTTCAAACCCTCAGCAACACAGGATCTGAAGTTATCCGGCTTTCCCGCAGGGTAAACAACATGGCAAAATAGACGCCATCCTTCTTGTCCCGGCGTAGCTCGAAGAGCGAAGTCGGAGGAATTCACCTGGGGGAATATCCAGGAAATGGCTCCACTTCTACAATATTGGTTATAACAACAACTCATTATCTATACTTTGCCAGGTTGTTTATGCAACTATGGGGTTAGAGCTTTTCGATCATGGCCTGAACTTCCGTTTTGGCTGATGATTCCACATCGAAGGGCGAAAGGCCGTCGATGTCGGCTTCGATCAGGGCATCGTCATAGGGCAGGAATCCGATAAACTCAAATCCGGCCAGGTGTTTGCGCAAAAAATCCTCATCCTTCTGTCCCCGTATTTTGTTGCCCACCACGGCGATGTTGTGCAGGTGGATTTCTGAAGCCAGCTGTTTGATATGGCCGGCTGTTTCGATACTGCGGCGTCCGGGTTCCACGACAATGATGAGTTTGTCCACGGCCTGGGCCGTGCCCCTGCCCAGGTGCTCGATGCCGGCCTCCATGTCCATGATTACCACTTCGTCCCTGGCCAGAACGACGTGCATAACCAGGGCCTTCAGCAGGGTGCTTTCCGGGCATATGCATCCGGCACCACCCTTTTTGACCCCGCCCAGGCGCATGAGTTTAATGTTTCCCAGCCTGGCCGAAAGCGCGTCCGGGAGGTCGTCCACCTTGGGATTCAGTGAGAAAAAACCACCGATGGTACCGGGTTGAGCTCCGGTTCTTTCGAATATAAGATCTTTCATTTCGGCAATCGGGGTGATGCTTTCGGCATTTTCAATACCCACCGCGGCCGCAAGGTTGGCATCCGGATCGGCATCGATGGCCAGAACGTGTTTACCGTCCTCGTTCAATGACCGGATCAGCAAAGATGAAAATGTGGTTTTGCCCACACCGCCTTTTCCACTGACTGCAATTTTCATAAGTATTTCCTTATTAGGTTTATGAGATACTGTTGTTTGGTGTTCATATCATTAGTAGAATAGCGCTGCAATTCTATTAATATAATGCATGATACTCTCCGGGCAAGACCCGGTCGGCTGGATATGTTTTCCCGCACCCCTTTGGGAATTCCAACTGGAGCGGAAATATGACCGGCACGACAATTTTTGATTGCACATGATATAACGCGGGCATACAATATTGGGTATGAATGCAACCATCAAACCCGAAATTCTGGCTCCGGCGGGTAGCCGGGCATCATTTCTGGCAGCCCTGGCAGCCGGCGCGGATGCCGTATACTGCGGCATGAAAAAGTTTTCGGCCCGCATGGAGGCTAAAAATTTCAGTTTTGCCGAGTTGCGGTCGCTGACCAGGCTCGCCCACCGCCGGGGTACAAGGGTTTATATCGCTTTTAATACTGCGATCAAACCCGATGAACTGGAAACGGCCGGCCGGCGATTATCCCAGCTGGCAAACGAGGTCAGGCCCGATGCGCTGATTGTTCAGGATCTGGGGCTGGTGGGGCTGGCCAGGAAGGTCGGCTACACGGGTGAACTCTACCTGTCCACGCTGGCCAACGTGACCTTTGGCGGTGCACTCGAGCTGGTGCGCAAAAAGCTGGGGATTGACCGCGTGGTTCTCCCCCGGGAGTTTCACGTGGATGAGATCAAGGCTCTGGCCAAAGCCTGCCCGGTTGGGATGGGGTTGGAGGTATTCATCCATGGGGCCCTTTGTTATGGCGTTTCCGGGCGATGCTATTGGAGCAGCTACATGGGTGGCAAGAGCAGTATCAGGGGGCGGTGCGTACAGCCCTGCCGGCGGCGGTACACTGCGGGTGCGGACGCCAAACGCTTTTTTTCATGTCAGGATCTCAGCCTGGATGTCCTGGTCAAGGTGTTGAAGACCATACCTCAGGTAAAAACCTGGAAGATCGAGGGCCGCAAAAAGGGTCCCCACTATGTGTACTACACCGTACAGGCATACAAAATGCTGCGGGATCATGTCGGTGATCCTAAAATGAAGAAGGCAGCCCTTGAGCTGCTTTCACTGGCGCTGGGCCGGACCGGTACGCACTACAATTTTTTGCCGCAGCGTCCCCAGGACCCGTTGAACGTGGATGGCCAGACCGGCTCAGGGTTGTTGGTGGGAAGGCTGCAGGGCGGCAGGGCAAAACCGTACATCACCGTCCGCGAAGAGCTGCT
>JAFDAT010000434.1 GCA_019313725.1 Deltaproteobacteria bacterium | reverse complement strand
AGGTTCGTGGCACGACCCGTGTAAAAAATAAATTTGGCGGCAACTGTTTCGAGTGTCATCAGAAAGCAAAACCACAATGGGACTTTATTTGTGAGAAAGGCCACGGTTGCGATCGACTGCCGATACCTGGTTTCTTGATTCGTAGTATTCAGCGGAATGATCCACGTTGCAATGATGAATTCGTGAAGCCTCCAGAACCCGAAATATATCGTAAATTATAATACTTATTTACGTTTAATCACTTACTCGTTAAATGTCCGCTTTCAGTATTAAGCGGACTGTCTGCTAACCAGCGTAAGCGGACATAAGGCAATATCCATTAAATTCTTACTTTCGGCCAAAAGAGGATGATCAAAGTATAAAGAACCCATTAGTCCCGGCTGTCTAAAGAAAGCTCGTATGGGATTGCAATCTTCCATTAATATCCTACACTTTGTTAAGTGATTTATGACACATTTGGTGGTGTTCTTTGACAAAAAGAATGATATTAAAATCAAAGGACTACCTAGCAGCAAGTTTTGCTCTCAACAACAAACCATGAAGGAGAACGAAAATGTCTGAAAAACGAATCCTACCGGTATTTCTGCTTTGTTTATTCCTGGGTGCATTTGGGGTACACAGATTTTATGTAGGTAAAATATGGACAGGGGTTCTAATGTTTTTAACCGTAGGTGGTTTTTTTATCTGGTGGTTAATTGATCTTATAGTACTTATTTTTGGCGCCTTTACTGATAACGAGGGGAATAAAATCACACAATGGACGTAAATCAAACCTAACAAGTCACTCCGGAAGACCTTTGCGACTATCCTTAAATGTAAAAGTACGGAAGGTCTACTGGATAATATCAATAGGCGCAGGCAGAAATACAAGCAGAATAAGGCTGGGCAATTAACCGCGGGGTAATTCATTATGAAAGGGTGCCTAATTGCAGTTGCTGTGGTGTTCGTACTGGTAGCAGGTGGTGGTGTATTTATCTGGATAAACAAGGACACCATAACTACCAGTATAACGGAAACGATGGAACAAACGATGGAACAATGGCCTGAATATGGCAAACAGGAATATATAGATCAAAATTTTGGGGAATTACTTCGTACACTTGATGCAGCTGCAGAGAATGGATCATCAATAATGACGTTTGGTGCAACAGTTGAAGGAATGACCTTTCCGGAAGAAGTTTTATATGTAGGAATCTACAAAGAAGAAGATAAAAAGGATACAGGAGTTAACAAGGGAGAAGATAAAATAGACGTGTTCAAAAGATTTGATTTGTGGGGTGTTAATAGGTTTACCATGGGTGGCTATGGTTACGGTACTTTGGGTAAAGATGATGGGAAAAAAGATATAATAGTCTACGAGAATGAAGGGCCTTGGGAGTATATGGATAAATTCGTCGTGTACATTGAATATACCGGAGGTACAGAAAAAAACCTTCCTGAATAATCCCGCAACTTGCAGGTTTCGTTGAAGCACACAGATTTTATGATTGAAAGAAAATTCTTGTTTATATTGGGAAGGTCATAACATGTTTGCTCGAATACAATCTGGTTGGACGCTTGCAATAAATCTGGCTGGTTTTATTTGATTAATTTATTACCGTTTATTGGTCAATTATGGATATTAATCCTTTGTGGGTTTACTAAAGGAATCGAAGAAGGAAATCGGTTTGGTGAACCTGAAGCCGCATAGACTTTTTGACTTGAATGCAAATGGGATGGTGAAAATATGTTTACTCGTATTGGCTCCGGTTGGGCGCTTGCTAAACAAAGCCTGGCAGTTTTAAAGGCCGATAAAGAACTCTTACTTTTCCCTTTAATAAGTGGAATTTCTCTGGTCGTTGTTAGTGCTAGTTTTCTAGTGCCACTCTTTGTAAGCGATCCCTTTAGGCAATATTTACAGACTGAGACCTCAAGCCGAGACATCTTAGTATGCGCCATGCTCTTTCTCTTTTATTTCATCAATTATTTCGTCATTATGTTTTTCAATGCCGGCTTAATTGGATGCGCCATGATTCGTTTTCGTGGTGGAAACCCAACCCTTGGGGATGGATTTCGTACGGCCATGGAGCGCTTGCTACATATTTTTTGTTGGGCACTGGTAAGTGCGACGGTGGGGATGCTCTTAAAGGTGATTGAATCATCCTCTGAGAAGGTGGGGCAAATTGTAACAGCTCTCTTAGGCATGACATGGAGTGTCACGACCTATTTTGTTCTACCAGTTTTGGTGGTGGAGAAAATAGGCCCAGTTACAGCCTTTAAGCGCTCAACGAGCATATTAAAAAATACATGGGGCGAAGCCCTTTCCGCTAATATTGGTATTGCTATAATTGTTTTTTTCATGGGGCTTTTTGCTCTCCTCCCTGCTGGACTGGGAATAATTATTGGTACTTCAGCCAGTGTGTTGACCGGTATTGTGGTCTCAGTGGTTTGTTTAATTTTAGTATCCCTCATATCAAGTGCCGTTAGGACAATTATTACGGTTGCACTGTATGATTTCGCAGGCAATAGCCATATCCCCGAACAGTTTGACCAGCGGGTATTAGAGCAAGCCTTTGGACCAAAAAACAGGTAAGCACTTGCCCTTGTCACTCTTCAATAAAAAGGAGACTCAGTTAAGGGGTCATATTTTCCTATCATTACTTCTACCTGAACGTCCGCTTTCAGTATAAAGCAGACATTCACCAACGTCTGCTTTCCAGCGAAAGCGGACATTCGTTTATTAAATCTCTAATACATCTCACCCCCCCCCAGAATAATGTATTATGTAGTTCGGAAGGTTATATAAACCTTGTTCGAGACAAATTATTTCTCAGCACAGGTATAGACCACGAAAGTTTGGAAGAATTGAGCATAAAATTAGGCAACTAATATGAAAATACAACACTATGAAAATACAACACACGGTTATTGCAACAGTTTTTGTAGTGGGAATTATCGTTGGCGTGTATTTTGGAACACACGATACGCCGTTGATTTCTCCTTCAATTGCAAAGGACGAGCCCATGGTTTCGCCGACTGAAGCAAGAGAGCGGGATTTCTATGCGCCCAACAGCGAGACCCTTGATCCTGATGAAATACGGATCATCGCTTGTGGAACAGGCATGCCCACACCACGCCCTGCTCAGGCAGCGGCATGCTTCCTCATGGAGCTTGGTAACGGCGACAAATTTATCTTCGATATAGGGGACGGCGGAGCAGAGAGGCTTTTCGGCTTGCAGATTCCAACAGCTTTTCTGGACAAGGTTTTTATCGGGCATTTGCATGGAGACCATTTCGGTGATCTTGGATCACTATTTGTTGCCGGTGGAATAGCGGGACGCTTCACCCCCCTGAGAATTTGGGGACCTAGCGGCGCTACACCGGAACTCGGCACCGCAGCTGCCGTCGAGCACATGGAAAAGATGTTCGCCTGGGACCTCGCCGGCCGCTTGGGTCAGACAGACGTCCGTGGTTTTACCACTGAAGTACATGAGTTCGATTACAAGAAAGAGCAGATCGTGTTTGAAGAGAACGGCGTCGTCATCCGTTCGTTTCCTGCGATTCATGCCGTTGATGGATCCGTCAGTTATTCGCTCGAGTGGAATGGACTGAAGATCGTTTACGGCAGTGATACCTACCCCAATAAATGGTATGTCAAGAACGCCAAAGGTGCCGATCTGGCTATTCACGAGTGTTTCATCGCAGTTCCCAACCTTGTGGCGAAATACAACCTGACCCCTGAAGCTGCCCTGCAGGTCGGCACGCAGATCCATACCGCACCGGAGGCTTTCGGAAAAGTTATGAGCCTGGTCAAGCCAAAGCACGCAGTTGCCTACCACTTCTGGAAGGACACGGATACAACCGCCAATGTCTACGAGAGGATACGCTCAACCTATGATGGGCCGCTCAGCCTGGCGGAGGATTACATGGTCTGGAATGTGACTAAGGAAGGAACGCGTGAGCGCATGGCGGCCATCGACGAGCATACCTGGAATCCGCCCC
>JAFDAT010000086.1 GCA_019313725.1 Deltaproteobacteria bacterium | reverse complement strand
CCAAGTGGGGCAATCATCTCCAGGAAAACAGGGCCGGCACCCATCTCTTCCGGGTGGAAACACCCATAAAAGCCACATTGGAATGGGATCTGTTAGGCAAGGCCATAGGTGCTAAGCTGCCCACCGGGGGCATCCCGGTACTGTCGGGATCATGGCCCAGAGCCACCTTCAACAAACTCCGACAGATGCTGACAGCCCTGACCATCTCCAGTAACTGTGAAATGTGTCATATTGTCGGCTACACACCCGAAGCAAGGACTATCGATGATGCCTTTCAGGGGAAAAAACCGCTTAACAGCCATGTCATCGACGGCCACGCTCTCCAGGAAGCTTATGAAGCGGTATGCGAACCTTCAGCTGGAAAAATCGACTTTGTGAGCCTGGGCTGCCCGCACTATGACATTCACCAGATCAAAAAACTGGCCGCCTACCTAAAGGGAAAAAAAATACATCCGGACATCACACTTGCCATCTGGACCGTATATTCGATCAAGGCCATGGCCGATGAAAACGGGTATACCAAAGTTGTGGAGGATGCCGGGGGGGCTATCCATAGCGGCAGCTGCCCGGCTTCTATCGGCGATGATCTTTTGAGCCGGCATGGTGCCTTCGTATTCGACAGTCTCAAACAGGCCGAGTGTATCCGATCCGCCACCGGTAAAAAGGTATATTATGGCAACACCCGGCGCTGCATCGATGCCGCTGTCAGCGGAAAATGGAAGGAAAACAACAGATGGAAAAGCTGACAATCAAGGGGCGCGGCGTGATAGACGGCATTGTCGAAGGCGAAGCCCTGGTATGCCCCAAAAGCATCACCGGCTGGGCGGGCATTGATCCCGCCACCGGCATCATCAAGGAGCACGGCCACATCAACAAGGGCAAATCCATCAAGCTAAAAATCTTGGTCATGCCCGGCAGCAAGGGATCCAATGGCTGGTCGTGCTATTTCGGTGCGGCGCGGGTGGCCGGCGCGGCACCCAAAGGATGGCTCTTCACCAGAATAGATTCCAGTGCGGGTGTGGCCTGCGCGGTCATGAATATCCCCACCATTGTTGATTTCGACGACGCCCAGGACCCCTGCAAGGTTATAAAAAATGGAGACTGGGTCAGGATGAATGGAGAGGCCGGTGAAGTGGAGATCAGCCGGAAAAACGCTCAGTGAACCGCAGGCTTTTAAAAAGCGTACTTCTTCAGCGGTCGTCTTTTTCCGCCTGAATTGATCGCATGACACTCGCCACAAATTCTGCAGATTCAACTAAATCTGTTTTAAGCCACTTGCTAGCCGTTTGGGGATCCTTGGCTGCCAGGCTTTGGATAATTTTCTTGTGGTAGCGCGGGCCCGTACGCGGGTCGGCAAATAGTGTCTGACGAAACATCAAATGATAGTAGGGGCTAACCTGGTCCCATAGATTTTGAATCATGGGAAACAGTAAGGGCATCCCGGCTTCCCGATAAATTGCAAAATGGAATTCCCGATTCACAGACAATGCACGATCAGCATCATTTTTTTTTGGGCGTCCATATACTGGCTGTTTAATAGTTTGATTGTTTTAACCGTGCCTTGCGTAATGGCCATAGCGGCTTTTCGTGCTGCAGGCAACTCCAGCATGAGCCGTATTTCAAGAATTTCCCTGAATTTCTTTTCAGAGAGCTCATTTGCCGTAGCACCCTTCTTGGGTTGAACGGTTAAAAAATTTCGTGCTTCCAAACGGCCCATAGCCTCCCGGATGGGTATTACACTGATGCCCATTTGTCTGGACAGCTTTTTGGCCATTAGTCTCTCGCCCGGTTTAATGCGCGCCGTTACCAATGCACGCTCCAGTTCTTTATATACCAATTCCTGTGCAGTTGGCGTTTGAATGGGGTTCACCAGATAAGCAGGTTCAGCCGGCGGCAAAGATGATTCTTCTAACTCCGACCGTTGACATTGCGTTTGCCATGTTTTTCGCAGGCTCAATAAACCACTCATCCCTTTCAGTCCGACCCTTGCATACCAGCTGCTGACCAGACGTGATGCACTGGGAAGGGAAAGAGGCTTATTTCCTTTTCTCGATTTAAAAAGCAAATCATCTCCACCCGGACGGTTTTGCAGGAGATAACGCTGAAATGATGCATGGGTTTTCGGCCCCATTGTAACTGGTTTGATTCGGGTTGTATTCCCCGCTAAAATAGAAAGTACCTGGCCAACCTTCAGCCCGGCCAAATCTTTTACCCTGAATTGACTTAATATATTATATTATATATATGAAAAATGATATTCAAAGACCCGGGTACCCTATTTTCTTGAAATATTATCGAGCGCAATTTTTTGAATAACATACAACTTGGCGACATTGAAAAGGTGTGTCCAATGATGCCGATACCCTGGAGTTCCGTGGACGGTTCATGCTTAGTCAAGCCTGGCCGCCCGTTTATAAAAATGCACGGCTTGCGCAATGACATCATCATTGTTGACGCCAGACGCACACCTTTCAATCCCAGCGTGGGGCAAATCCGAAAAATTTGCGATCGCAGGGCAGGTGTTGGCGGGGATGAGTTGTTGATTGTTGAACCGCCAACTTCTTCGGATAACGAGAAAAATATAGCGGCGTTTGTCAGGATCATCAACACCGATGGACGTGAGGTTGAGGCATGTGGGAATGCTTCCCGCTGTATCGGGTGGCTGCTTATGAAAGAGCGCCATCTGGAGTCGATTGTTTTCCGAACATTGGGCGGCAAACTCAGTTGCCGTTTAAAGGGAGACAAGTATGTTTCCGTCGGCATGGGACGTCTTCGTACAGCCTGGCATGAAATTCCCATTTCAAAAGAGATGGACAGCCTTCATTTGGGTATCGGCGCAGGCCCATTGCAGGATCCTGTGGGCATGAACATTGGAAATCCACATGCCATTTTTTTTGTGAAAGACATCCATAAAATTGATCTTGAAACCTATGGCCCGGATCTTCAACATCACGCAATCTTTCCTGAGGAAGCCAACATCGGCGTTGCCCAGATGATAGATGCCAACACGATGAAACTGGCCGTCTGGGAAAGACCCGGGGCTCTGACCACCGCCTGCGGCTCCGGAGCATGCGCCGCCGTTGGAGCAGCGATTCGTCGTGGACTCACCGATCAGCGAAAGGTTCGCGTCATCATGCCGGCCGGCAACATGGAAATTGAAATTGATGAAAACGCCCAGGTAACAATGGCCGGGCCCATAGAAACCTGTTACGCCGGCTATCTGCCATTGAAAGGAGTCGATTGTTATAATGAATGCAAATGAACGTATGGACGCAGCCATTTCTTTGAAACCGGTGGATCGTATTCCCAATGCACCCTTTTATGAAGCTCCTATTTGCCGCTATTTTGGACAGACATTCCGTACAGCTTTGATCGAGGATCAGGATATGGCCGATTGTCATATGCAGGCCATCGAGACCTTCCGGTTTGACTGGGCGATGGTCGGCATGGGACTCATCGGCGGCATTATCCCCGAGGCCATGGGCTGCACAGTAAGCTGGCCGGAAGATGTTTTCCCTATTATCGAAAAAACGGCAGTCTTCTCTCCGACAGATGTGGAACGAATTGCCCGATCCAATGTCCGCACAGAACGGATGGAACTGTTTCTAAACGGGATTTCCATTCTGAAAGAGCGTCTCAACGGTGATGTTCCCATTGCCTGTGAGTACATCTCCCCCTTTACGATTGCCACCCGGCTTCGCGGGACCAATGAAATAATGTCGGACATGTACGACAATCCGGATCTGATCCGATCATTGCAGGAGGTCCTGGTACCCCTGGACATCGAAATCGGCAAAGCCCTGATCGAGGCTGGTGTAGAGTATATTTTTTACGGAGCCGATATGGAGTGTCCCTTATTGATATCGCCCCAGCATTATCTGGAATTTGTCCACCCCCCAACGACGGAAACCGTTAACGCACTGTCCAAACTGGGTGCGCGCGTTTTGCCGCACATGTGTGGTTCCATTGTCGAAACCGGTATTGTGGACATGCTGCTGGAAATGGATATGCATGGCATCATGCCCGGCAACCTGACACAATCCACAGTTTTGGATATCCGCCAGCTGAAAGACAAGGTCGGAAACCGTACCGCCATTTTTGACAATCTGAACCCCAACGGCGCGTTACTGATCGGTACACCGAAGGAAGTCCAAAAGGACACCATCGGTCACCTTGAAAAAGCCCGAGGAATGAGCGGTTATCTGTTTTCAACTGCCGGTACGACATCCCCCGACACGCCAAGAGATAATTTTAATGCCATGAATCAAGCTGTTTTGAATTTCAAATCATAAGATTGTCCCTGCGATATTATTCACGGAGATGAAATCGATGATCAACAGAGCCATCATTAACGTTGACAAGTCCATTCTGGATCAGCTTCATGTGCATTCGTTAACACTGCTTCAGGACACCGGAATCCGATTTCCCAGTGGAAAAGCCCTTGAAGTGTTCAAAGGCAGGGGCTTTCGGGTGGACGGTCAAACCGTTTATTTTAAAGAAAACGATATTGCCGCAACGCTGGCAACAGTTCCCGCCAATTTTTCCATCAAGGCACGCAACCCCGAAAAAAGCATCTGCATCGGCGGGGGTGACTACATGATGGCGCCTGGTTATGGCCCGCCCTTCATCATCGAACCCACGGGAGAAAAAAGGAATGCCACCCTTGCCGATGTCCACAAGTTCTGTAAGCTCGTCCAGACGTCAAAATACCTGGATTTTAACAGCGCCATCGTTGTCCAGCCCGATGATGTCCCTGCTAAAACCGCCTATCTGGATATGCTCTTAGGGACGATACTCTTGACTGACAAGCCCCTCATGGGAAGCACATCATCTGGCAATGCAGCCCTGGACTCATTGAAACTGGCTGACATGATTTGGGGAAACACTAACGAGCCGGTGATGATTTCACTGGTGGATTCACTATCACCGCTTCAATACTCCCAGGAATCCATCGATTCGCTGATGGTATATGCACAAGCCGGCCAACCTGTCATTATACACTCCGCGTGTTCGCTGGGGTCAAGCGGGCCCATTACCATCGCAGGGTCTCTGGTCATATCCAATGCAACGACATTGGCAGGGGTCTGTCTCACACAACTGCTGAACCCTGGAAGCCCGATTGTATATGGATTGGGGGGCAGCCCGACTGAAATGAGAACCGGGGGATATGTCAACGCCTCCCCTGAGGATGCCAAGCATACCGCCATCGTAACGGCCCTGGGTCGGTATTACGGCATTCCCTGCCGAAGTCAAGGCGCCTTGACAGAATCTTTCTGTCTGGACTACCAGGCAGGTATGGAATCCGCGATGATGATGACCACCGCCGCAGTGTCCGGTGTTGATCTCAGCCTGCATGCCTGCGGTACATATGGGTCCATGCTGGCGATGAGCTTTGAAAAATTCATCGCTGATGAAGATCTCTGCGGGGCGCTTAAAAAGCTGATAAAACCTGTGGAATTCTCGGAAGAGGCCTTAGCAATGGATCTGATCAGAGAACTGGGTACATCCGGGACCTACCTGATGCAAGATCACACGGTAAAACGATGTCGTACTGAATTTTTCGAACCCGTTTTAAGTACCCGAACGATTCACTCACAATGGCAACAGACGGAATTGCGTGAAATGGACAAACGGGCAGAAAAAATCTTGAAGAGCCGTCTGGCTGCCTACGAAAGGCCGGATATCGATCCGCTGCTGGAAAGGGATCTTGTCAATTTCGTTAATCAACGCAAAGGGATATAATCACAATGGGATCGGGTGGCCTCAGCGGAGAAATCTACCGACCGCTTTCAGAAGTTCAGGTATCCATCATACACGAACGAGCGCTTGACTTGCTAGAAGATTGCGGCATGACGTATGCGGAGGGTTTGAACGATGTATTGAACGTGCTGATAAAGGCCGGATTTATCATAAATGAACACAAGCAAAGGATCTATTTCCCCCGCCAACTGGTAAAAGAGCTGCTGGCCCAAGCGCCCGGAGAATATACGCTATACAGCAGAGATGGAAAAAATGACCTGAGATTAGGCAAGCATAGAGTCTACGCCGGCACCGGTGGAACCGCAATTCGAATTTTAGACCTGGATACCGGTGAGGCCCGTCAGACCATACTTAAAGACTCGCACAATGTCGCTCGCATCGTTGAGCAAATGGAGAATATCCATTTTTTTCAATCTCCCTGCGTACCCCACGATCTGCCGGTGGAACACTACGATTTCAATATTGTTTTTTCGGCCATGATGGCCACGAAGAAACACATAATGTTCGGATGCAATTCTGATTCGAGTCTACGTGAAACATTCCGCATGGTGTCCCGTATTGTAGGCGGCGAGGATATTCTCAGGGAAAAACCTGTCTTTTCGGTTAGCGCTTGTATTGTTATCAGCCCGATGAAATTCTGCACGCAGTCAACGCGCAATGTCCTCACCGCCGGGGAACTGGGCATTCCTGCGACCGTAACCAGTGCGCCGATGAGTGGGAGCACATCACCGATGACCATGGCGGGAACACTATTGCAGACACATGCCGAAGTACTCGCCGCCATTGCACTGCTGCAGGCCCATTATCCTGGAGCCAAAGTACTCTATGGCGGACTGCCGGCAATGGCTGACATGCGTTCTATGGGGTATCAGGGGGGTGGCGTGGAATGCGGAATGATGACCGCGGCTATACACCAACTCAGCCGGCATATCGATGTGCCCAATTATTGCAGTTCAGGACTAAGCGATTCAAAAACTCCGGACGCACAAGCGGGATGGGAAAAAGCCTATACCACCTGTCTGGCAATCATCAGCGGCAATAATTTCATTCATCATGCTGCGGGGATGCTGGAATCCATGCTCTGCATCGCCTTTGAACAATATATCATGGACGATGAAATCATCGGTCAGGGGTGCAAAATACTGGAAGGCATTAACACCGATGAAGATCACCTGGCATATGACACCATTAGAGCTGTCGGACCTGGTGGCAACTACTTAACTTCAGATCACACCCTGGCGCATATACGCAAGGAATACTTCAAGGGTAATGGTGTGAGTGACCAGGGAAGCCGCGACGACTGGATAGAGACTGGCAGCCTTACTGCAAGAGATCGGGCCGTTTCCATGGCCAAAAGAATCTTGGAGCAACCCCTTACTGCAGCTATTGACCCTAATATTGAAAAACAGATCAGGCGTGATTTTAAAATCTACCTAGGGTGACCACTTGCCAAAAGCCAATGCAGACGAATTACAGGTGTTGGAAAAAATTAAGCGTCAATACCATCAACGAACACCGGCTCAAAAGGCTATTGCTGAATACATTTTACATCAAGACCCGGAAGCGCACTTTTTCAAGGCCGCAAATAATTCCTGCGTAATCTCGACCTCACCACTTTTTAAAGTGCTTTCCATTTTTGCATATCCCCGATCACCCGGAACTGCCACAGTTTCCTGGCCTTCTGCCGGGGTCTGACTGCGGATCGCGGCGCACATCTCGGCTGCATCGTCCTTGAAACGATCGATGTCCGTAAAACTGCCGATATCGATGGCCATGATCAATCCCCCGTACTCCGACGGATTCCATCCTTGCGTCTTCTGGGCGCTGGTCAGACTTCTTACCAGGGCACCCGTCAGCACTTCCATCAGCATGACGATGCCGTACCCTTTGAAACCACCCCCCATGGGCAGAAGGTTGCAGATATCTTCGTCCACGAAGGCCTCGGCCGCATCAAGGGTCGGACGCCCCTGACGGTCGACCGCCGCGCCCGGTTTCAAGGGTGTGCCCTGCTTCCTGGCGTTGTCGATATCGAAAAACGGAATTTCCGTCGTGGCCATATCCAGCACGATGGGCCGGTCCGACGTCGGAATAGCATAAGCCATGGGTGCCGTGCCGAAAAAACCGCGGGTACCATTGTGGGGGACGCAGCACCCGCCCCCCCCGTTGAACATGCTGATGCCGACCATATCCCGCCGGGCCAGGCCGTCCGACCAGAGATTGAGGGTGACCACTCCGGATGAATTTCGGAACCCCGCCGCTGCAATACCGCAATGCTTAGCCTTTTTTTCCAATTCATCGTGGATATACTTGACTTTGAGAGCTGGTGCCAACCCCTTGCAATCAACCAGCAGTGCACCGGCTTTATCCACGTCAACGGCGAAGTCGCGGCCGGCCGCTTTTTCCCAGACTTCAATATCGTCCAACGCCTCCTGGATCGGGTTCATCCGGGGGTATTTTTTGAAATGGGCCTCCAGGTATAGTTCTGAAAAATAGGCGGCTTCGTCTTTTGTCACAAATTTTCCGGCCGCCGATTCAAGCAGCTGCCGAACCGTTTCGATTTTGATGTGTTTTTTTTCTTCTGTCATGATGCGCCTTTTCTCTATAAGTTTAAATTCATCCCACGCTGCAAGCAACGCTTAATTCAATTTTATAGCTTCAAACTAAATTCCTGCAGGGTGCTCTCCGTTGGCCACCCGTCAGCATCCCAGCCCATGCTATCGTAAAATTCGGTAATCATGGGTGCCAGTTCGACCCTGCGGCCCTGAATCGGCCCTTTTTCAATGGGCGTGTTTAAAAACATTTCAGGGAGGCTGTCATCTGCCGGGCTGGTGCCTTGACGGATGTTGATGATCTTTTCCATGTGCACGATGCGCTCGCCGATGGCGAACAAGTCCTCTTTTGAAATATCAAGGCCCGTTATGACCTCGATCAACCGGGCTTCCATTGCCAGACTGAAGTCACCGATGATGGAAAGGGCCGGCACCTTGCAAAGCCCCAGCGAGTCGATGACCGAACTGACCATCATGCACTTCTTCACCATGGCGCCCTTGCCGCGGGTAGCGGTATAGTCGATCACATCCTTTGTGCCGAACTCTTTCTCAGCCTGTTCGGCGGTGTATCTGAACTCCGGCACCGGGTAGACACTGGTAAAATCCCCGCCCCGCATGGATACCGCATAAGCGAGCGCAATCCCCATCATTCCCCGGGGGTCACCGCCGTAAAGCTCGACACCTTTGACATGGTAGGCATATTTTTCAGCCCCCCGACCGATGATCTCAGCTGCCTGCCTAACACCCCGGGCCAGGGTATCGCCCAAACCTTCTCTGCTTGCGATCTGCCGAATCAGCGTTTCCATGGCCTGGGCATCGCCCCAGGCAAGCGCAATGCCACCGGTATCGTCATCCTGCAGAATGCCCCGCTGATACAGTTCCATGGCAAAAGCGATCACACTGCCGGTGGAAATGGTGTCCATGCCCAGCATGTTACACAGGTTGCTCAGATACAGCAGGGCTTCAGAATCCGTAAGACCGCACAAGGCCCCCAGGTCGATGATGGTTTCATACTCGGGCCGCCCGCCTTTAAATCCTTGGTAACGTTCCCCGCTCAATTCAATTTCAGCTTTGCAGCTTATGGGACAGCGATGGCATTTGCTCTTTTTTTTGACGAACCGCTTCAGCTGACGTCCGTCAATCTGCTCAACATTGTCAAGCTGGTAGTCCTGATAGTTTCGTGTTCCCAGCATGCCCATCCGATTGGTTTCAATAATATCCCCGGAAGATCCCCAGGTGGAATAGTCCTTATAGCGCGACACACTTTTCTTCATCCGGCGGACATACTCACGAATAACATCGGCCTGACCGGCGGTCATTTTTTCCTTTTTGGGCTCGGCCTGAAGGACGATGGCTTTCAGGTTTTTGGCCCCCATCAGGGCTCCCAGCCCCGTGCGGCCGGCGGCATGATCCCAACCGGCCATGATGCAGGCATAAAGAACACCGTTTTCACCGGCCGGCCCGATGGTCAGCATATCGACATTTTCCGGGCCCACATCCTTATGGAGCCGTTCTTCCGTGTCACGATTGTCGAGGCCCCAGAGATGCCGGGCATCTCTGACTTCTACTCCTTCGGGCCCCGCACACAAATAGACGGGGTGAGAGGCCTGTCCTTTGATGATGATGCTGTGAATGTCCAGTGAGTACATTCTGAAGCCTATATACCCGCCGACATTCGAGCTGCCGATCAATCCGGACAGCGGTGAAAACGCATTGATATGGATACGTGACGAGGAAGGTGCCACCGTGCCGGTCAGCAAGCCGCGACTGATCACCATCAGGTTGCCCGGATCAAAGGGATCGATGCCCTTTCCCCCGCGACGGTACAATGTTTCCACGTTGTAGCCGAATCCGCCCAGACTCTGCCGAACCGCAGCTTCCGACATATCCTCCTGGTCGATTTTCCCGGAGGAAAGATCAATGTTTATAATTTTTCCGAATCGGTTCACCTCGAACTCCATTCCAATTAAACGCCCAAATTATGATGGGTCACCATAAACACCGATTTTAATAGTAAATACCCGGGTCCAGAGAGCGCGTCGAAGATCCCGCTCCGCGGGGGCACTAGATGCTCCCTGGAAGGGAGTATCTACGCCATAACATATGAGTGTCTAAAGTGGGCTAAAGTGAACTAAAGTTAAGGAATTCTATCTTTTTTATAAATGGCAGAGCGTAGCGATTTATCAACTTTAGATCACTTGATACTTTAAA
>JAFDAT010000433.1 GCA_019313725.1 Deltaproteobacteria bacterium | reverse complement strand
ACGTTGAGCTCTGTGGTGGTTCCCGGAAGGACGCAAACAGTGGCGCCATCCAGTTCCTTGGCGCTTTTGACACCCAGTTTTTTCGAAACCAGAAAGCCCTGGCCATCGTAGTAATTTACCTGTACAAAATCGAGACCCAGAGCCGTGTCCCGCCCCAAGGTCTGGGTACAGTTACGGGTCAGAACATCGATCTCACCGGACTGGAGCGCGGTGAAACGGGTCTTGGCTGTCAGCGGGGTAAACTTCACTTTGTCGGCATCTCCAAATACAGCGACTGCAATAGCCCGGGCCGTGTCCACATCGAGTCCCTTCCAAACGCCTTTTGCATCCGGCTTACCAAATCCGAAGAGATCGCCGTTGACGCCGGCCTGAATATACCCTTTTGCGCGTACATCTTCGAGCGTGCCTGCCATTGCCGTTCCTGCCAGAGCGACGACCGCAACCATTACCAGACATAGTTTGAATAATTTCATCCTCTCCTCCTCCTTATATGATTGAAACATTACCGTACCCGAGACACCCGAATGCGTCCCTTTGGCGTGCATGAACATACCGCCATAGCCTTTCTGGATAACACATTGCCTTCGGGTATTGCAAGTTAATTCCTGGAGCCGCAGAGGCCCGCAAGGCTTTCTGCCACGGCGGTTCTCCCGATGTAAATGTGTTTATTCGACGACTCCGGCAGCGTATACTTTTGCTTGACATACCGTCTATATACGTCTACTCAACGGCAGGAGTGGCAACTTTCCGGACTCAACACTACGCAAACACAAACAGAATGGAGGTGTATGGGATGGGCTACTTGACCAGAATATTTATCAATACCGCGCTGGCAGGGCTCCTGATTCTTTTTATCGGGGCATGTGCCAAACCGCATTACCTGAACGTGAAATACGATCTCCCCGAAACATCCGACCAACTGCAGGGGCAAAAAGTTCGGTTGGTGGTTGAAGACCTGCGGGAGGACAAAACGATTTTTTCTGATGAAGCCGGAAGCGAGTTCAAGCAATGGGACGGCACCTTCTCTCTGGCACTGGGCGGGATAACACCCCCGGAACCGGTCGAGACCTATGACCTTCCGACCCTGTTTCACGAGGCCATGAAAAATAGACTGGAGGCCATGCAGATCGAGATCGTCGATGTCCCAGCGGGTGAAGCGCCAACCTTTATCGTAACCCTGGAAAAAATATCCATCGACCTCAAGGGCAGAACCTGGCACGCCCAAATTGCCTACAAGGTTCAGTTGTCGCGCGACAGCAGTAAAATTGCCAGAGAGTCGGTGAGCGGCAGTGCGGAACGCACCAAAGTGATGGGCAAAGGCGGTGGGGAAAAACTGATCGGCGAAATGTTCACCGAAGGTGTCAATAAACTGAACATATCCAAACTGTTTGAAAATGCGGGTCTTCTTTAGCGTTTTCATCCAAACAAGACTGGGCATATGAAACTATCCATCCGCTGGACCCTCATTCTCGGCTTTCTGGGCCTGATCTGGGGCACCCATATCATCACCACGACATCATCCTTCGTCACGTCCCAGGACGTTTTAAACCAGCACGCCAAAGATATCATGAAAAATATCGCCCAGCTAGCCATGGAGCAGTCACAGAACCATATGGCCCATGCGCACAGCGCTGCATCCCTGACAAAAAAGCTTCTATCGACCGATGTGGTCAGCAGCAGCGATAAACAGATAAAAATTCTGGAACGATATTTCTACAACCAGCTATCCATTTACCCCCATTTTGCAGGGATTTACATGGGAACCCCCGATGGAAATTTTTATGATGTGCGCCGCAGCAATATCCATTCCGCCGGAGGATTCAGAACCAAAATCATCCTGAATCGCGACAACACGCGGCACACAACCCTGATCTGGTACGACAAGAATTTCAATCGGTTGTCCAAAGAATCCGACCCCGCTGACAACTATGATCCCAGAAAACGACCGTGGTATAAAAAGGCGCTTAAGAAAAAAAAGATCGTATGGACCGACCCATATATATTTTTTACATCGAAAAAACCGGGCATCACCATCGCCGGCCCTTTTTATGGCAACGCAGGTCATTTAAAGGGTATCGTGGGCGTCGATATTGAAATCCACCAGCTGTCCACTTTTATTGGCAGCCTTAAAATCGGCAAAAATGGCCGGGCCTTTCTCATGAACCACAACCGGGACATCATCGCTTTTCCAGACCTTGCCAAATTACAATTCAAGAATGCCGATCACCAGGCGGGTGACCGTTTGGTAAAAATAGATGAACTCGATGACAAACTTAGTCAGAAAGCCTACTCAGCCGTCGGGTTCAGTTATGATTCCGAAGGGTTTATTTTACTCGACAAACCGAAATTCGCCACTTTCGAACATGACGGCGAAGTCTTTCATACCATGTTTACGCCTTTTTCAACGCCGGAGTGGCCGTGGCTTATCGGCGTCTACCTGCCGGAAGATGATTATCTCGGCGCTATCAAGAAAAACAGGCTCAACAGCATCTTTATCACCATTGTCATTTCCATTTTCGCCACCGCACTGGGCCTCTGGCTGGCCAAACGCGTCACCAATCCCATTGCCGAACTTTCCCGGGGAGCGAGGGCCATCCAGGCGGACGACTTCGATGCTGTTATCAATATCCGATCCGGCTATAAAGAAATCCAGGAAACCGCCGACTCCTTCATTGCCATGAAATCCGCAATCCGTAAAAGTCAGGCGAAGCTGATCTCTTATCGCGACCAGTTGGAAAACCGGGTAAAGGAACAGACCGCGGACCTTAAAAATGCAAATACCAGCCTGCGAGCCGAAATCGCGCAGCGGCAAATTTCCGACCAGGAGCTGTACGAAAGTAAAGACCGCTACCAGACAATCCTCGACAGCATAGAAGAAGGCTACTTCGAAGTTGACCTGAAGGGTAATTTCACTTTTGTCAATGATGCCATGTGCAGGATTCTGGCCACCAGCGCCTCTGCGTTGACCGGTATCAACAACCGGCAATACACGAGCCCCCAGACT
>JAFDAT010000085.1 GCA_019313725.1 Deltaproteobacteria bacterium | reverse complement strand
GCAGGACTGATCAACGCACTGTACGAGGCTGGATTTTCCATGAACGAAATCAACCCGGACTACGTGGTGGTTGGAGAAAGCCGTTCCTACAGCTATGAAAAGATCGAGCGCGCCATAAGGCTAGTTCGAAACGGCGCCAAACTCATTGGTGCCAACCCGGACCTGACGGACAAGCTGGGCAAGCACTTTGCTTACCACCCGCGATACGTCCTTTCAGGGGTAGGAGATATTCCGGGATGATTGATCCGGTATTACAGGTGTTCGAGACATTGGTTTGCCGGGTGATTTTCCAACAGGTGTGGACGCTATGAGAGCGTTCGGAGCCAATATTCAGATGGGTAGGGTGTGTAAAACACAGCCGTTGATAGCTCCAACAAAACGGTAGATATCAAGTGCCCTAAAAAGTAACGATGTGCGAAATAATCACAGTCGGTTTATTCTTTACCCCAAACCGCCTCCTGAAAATTGCATATACCTTCTATTATGCAGTTATCAGGGGCCTGAAAAATCACCGGAACACGATTATAATCACCACCGACCATTTCTTGCATTAATAGGGTTTCCCGTGGTACGTTGGGCATGACCAGATGGTATCGGTAATATTACGAAAATAAAACGGATAATTCTATGAGCATAGATAAATATAAAAGAAGACTGACAGCAATTTTAAGTGCTGATGTGGCTGGATATAGTCGTCTTATGGGCGAAGATGAAGCAGCAACTGTTAGTACGATAACTAAATATCGCGAAATCATGTCAGACATCGTTGAACAATATCGGGGTCGAATCGTTGATTCTCCCGGCGACAACATCCTTGCTGAATTTATAAGTGTAGTTGATGCAACACAATGTGCTGTTTCTATCCAGAAAGAAATCCAAGCCTGCAACCGGGAGCTGGCCCCAGAACGAAAGATGCAGTTTCGCATAGGGATCAACATTGGCGATGTTATAGAGGAAGGAGATAGGATATATGGCGATGGTGTAAATATAGCCGCAAGACTCGAGGCTCTTGCTGATCCGGGTGGTATATGCATTTCAAAAACAGCCTTTGAATATATCGAAAGCAAGTTACCGCTGGGATATGAATATATTGGTGAACAATTAGTGAAAAATATCCCTAAACCAGTAGCTGCCTACAAAGTAATAATGGATCCAAGGATTATTTCACACGGCAAAATTGAAAAGAAAGTAACGATGCCAGCATGGTCTAAAAAGTCGGTAATTGTAGTGGGAATCTCTATCACTATTCTTCTCATTGCCGTCGGTATCTGGAGCTTCTATCTGGGTGGCCGACTTACCCAACCTGCATCAAGTGGAAAAGTCTCGATCGTCGTTTTACCTTTTACAAATATGAGCAATGAATCTGAACAGGAACATTTCAGTGATGGTATTACTGAGGAGTTGATCAATGCCTTGGCAAAAGTAAAGGACTTTAAAGTAACTTCCAGGACATCGGCCTTTTATTACAAGGGGAAAGATGTCGATCTTCGTGCTGTCGGTGAAAAGTTAAATGTAGACAACGTACTTGAAGGTAGCGTTAGGAAGTCCGGCAACAGGCTTCGAATTTCAGCACAACTTATCAATGTTACGGATGACACCCACCTTTGGTCGGAAACCTATGACCGTGAGATGAAAGATGGGTTCGATATTCAAGATGAGATTTCGAAGGCTGTTGTAAATAGTATTACAATGGAGCTACTGAGTATTGAGGACAATCGAGTGATCCATGATTACAAGCGCCGATTTGGTGTAGAAACTATAGTTAAGGAAGGAGAAAAGATAGAGGGTGGTTTGTCGGCTTTCGGCGCTAATATAGAGATAGCCGGAACAGTTAATGGAGGACTTGAAGCCTTTGGCGCAAATATCATCATCTCTGGAAAGAATCACGGTGATCTTAGATTTGCCAGCGCAAATGCAATGCTCTCTGGAAAATTCCACGACAATGTAAAAGGCTTTTCTGCTAATTTAACAATTTCGGGTGAATTTGAAAATGATCTCGAAGTAAAGGCGGCAAGGATAACGATAGAGCCATCAGCTGTTATCAAGGGCAATCTTGTGTACTCAGCAGCAATATTTGATCGAAAAGAAGGATCACAGATAGTGGGGGAAATTGTCCAACTGGAGACTAAAAAAGGAAAAGCCTGGATTCAAGATAAGGAAATGGACGAGATGGGCCCAAATTATGTGGGTGGCGGTCTGTTTTGGGCTATTTCCACGATCGCCATCATCATTGTTGGACTGTTCATAAATTACTTCTTACCCAAACCTACTGAAGAAATAATTACAACCTTATCCAATTCTGTATGGAAATGTTTAGGAATTGGTTTGGTTTTTCTAATAGTGATGCCACTTTGCATAATAATATCGTTAATTACTGCAGTTGGAATACCCTTCGGGATAATTTTAGCATTCATTTATATCACTATGATTTATATTAGCCGGGTATATGTGGGGCTATGGATAGGCAGGAAGGTTCTCGGAGCTTTTAAAGATTCATATACAGCACGCTTCTTATGGCCTTTTATAACCGGGACTATCATTATTGGAATTTTGTTGATCATTCCTGCAGTAGGTTGGATTTTTCGATTTTTTTCCATATTGATAGGTTCAGGAGCCCTATGGCAGGTTTCATGGAATTTTATGAGACCTGTTAAAAAGGCATAAGTGTTTTCAAAGGAGGTTCTTTCTTTATTATGCCAGCGAGAGGAGGTAGGATTGCAGATTAATTTTTTTATGTAAAAGCCCAAATTTTTTTCTAATATTATTTCTATGCACCTCAACTGTTTTACATGAAATGTTCTTCACCTTTGCAATCTCCTTCGTCTTTTTTCCTTGCCTTATAAGATCGGCTACCAGCATTTCAGTGGGAGTCAACCCGAACTGTTCAGAGGACAGGGTAAGTGAAAACGTCGATATAATATCGTTCAAATTTGATTCTAAGGCGTCAAAAAGATGCGCTTGATTTTCATTGTGAGAGTCTTTTCTCAACATGTCGATATATGGCGTGATCATACTTTTAACATTTAAGATAATTCGTTCCTGCAAAAAGATTTTATCTTCCTCTCTTTGTTTCAGTAGCACGTTCAAGGCTGTATTGATTTCTTCAAGTTTGTGCGTTTTGTTTTCTAGTTGTTTTTCTTTTATGGCTAAAGCTTCTTCAATAAGTTTACGCTTTGTAATATCGATTATGACGCCATTTACATATTTTAGGCTATCATGTTGATTCGTTATGCCTTTAGAAATGGCATGAATCCAGCGATGCTCTTTCTTTTGAGGATGATAAATCCTCATTACTTCATCGAACCTAAGCGTCTGAAACGCTATCGAATTAGCTTCAATAATCCTTTCCTTGTCATCGGCATGGATATTTTCAAACCACAACTCGAAGTTTTCTGGATTGGTAACCCCCATGATATTCACAATGGAAGGGCTTACAAAAACAACCGCCAGCTTGTGGGGACTCGTAGGGCTTATTGCCAACCGGTAAACAGCGTAATGTTCAGCATTTAGCATTAACGATCTCAGGTGCTCCTCGCTCTCCATGAGTGCTTTTTGGGCCTTTAGACGAGCAATGGCAATGCCAGTTTCAGCAACGATGGTTTCAACAGCGATACGAGATGAAATTGGTATCTCGTCCAGAATGTGAGAAGCAATATTTGTACAGCCGATTACTTTTGTTTTATCAAACAATGGTACGGTGGCAAAGGCCCGCAACCCTTCACGCCTTTGCACCTGAGTTAGCAGAGATGTATCCAAATTTCGGAGTAAGGTATAAAGCGGTTTTCCCTTCTTTACCATCAATGTATTTTTAGAGCCTTTATCATATGTTAAAAAGCTATTGACGAAATCTTCGGCAAACCCTTTATGGGCCATAAGGTTTAGGTTCCCGGTTGTATCGTCTATGAGGTAGATACCGCCACAATCCATATCAGAAACCTGTAAACAGGCTTCGAGACACAAATGTAATCCTTTTGAAAGGTTGTCAGTGGAGGCCAGGGAATTTAATAAAGCCCGCTGGGTTTCCATTAGGCCCCTTTCAAACGAACCCTTTTTCCGTTCCTGTTTCAACATGTTAATCTCACCATTCTTTTGTTATACCTTGAAACAGTGTTCCTGCCACCAGGGATAGTACTCCGGCATGTCCGTGCTGGGTCTCATGCTGAAGCGGGCGGGGCGTTTTTCAAGGAACGACATGACGCCCTCCCGGCAGTCTTCACGGGCAAACATGTAGTCCAGCCCTTTGGATTCCAGGATATGCGCGGCCATGGGATGGTCTTGCCCCAACCCTTTCCAGAGCATTTGGCGGGCCAGCGCCGTTGAAATGGCGGAAGTATTTTCGGCAATCTCATCGGCCAACCCCATGGCGGTTTCCAGCAATGCCTCCGCCGGCACAATGCGGCTCACCAGCCCCATGTCCAGCGCCTCGCTGGAGGAGAAGAGTCTGCCAGTCAGAATCAGTTCAGCCGCCAGGCTGATGCCGACGATCCGCGGCAGAAAAAAGGTGGAACAGCCTTCCGGAACAATCCCGCGGCGGTTGAAAATAAAGCCCATTTTAGCCACATTGTCGGCGGCAATGCGTACATCCATGGCCAGTGTCATGGTCATACCGACGCCTACGGCCGGACCGTTGATGGCGGCAATGATGGGCTTTTTCATGTCGTACATCACCAGGGTGGCCCTGCCGGCAGTATCCCGGTGGGCCGTTCTTTCTCCCTCGTTTTTCGGATTGACGTTGAAACCGCCGGCGCTCAGGTCGGCACCGGCGCAGAAAGCCCGCCCCGCCCCGGTCACGACCACCACGCGAATATGATCGTCGGTCTCGGAAATTCCAAGGGCTTCGATCAGTTCATTCATCATGGTGACGGTCCACGCATTCATCTGATCCGGGCGATTCAGGGTGATCAGGGCAATGCGGTTTTGAACCTCATATTTGATATGTTTGAAATCCATTCAGAATTCTCCCTAAGTACATGTAGTCTTAATTACAGTGACTTATGTATACGGCTAATTCAACGAAATGAACCGTATCATTTTGATATATACCAGCATTAAAAGAGATTTGCGAGTATTCATTGCTGCGTGATGGGAATGCTCACTGTCGCCTTGACAACATACCACAATGTGGTTAGCCTTTATTTTATTCCATACGCGGCTGGGTTAAAAATATATGCCAGTGTCATTTAAAACATTCATGTCAGTTTGAACATTTTTTCCTGGCGCTTTCGATGGCCGCTGGATCTATCGAATTATATTTCACCTGATTATTTTTTGCTTCCCCCAATGGAGGGCTTATTATGAATACAATACAGATAAAAAACAATGGCGGTGGGCAGACAACCGTCGCGGCAAGTGACTTGGAAGAATTTCAATCCGGTTTCAGGGGCGATCTGTTTCATGCAGGTACGCATGGTTATGACACGATTCGGAAAATCTGGAATGGGATGTTCGACAGGAAACCGGGTCTGGTGGCACGCTGTGTGGGTACCAGCGACGTCATCAGGGCCGTCAATTTCGGCCGTGAAAACGACCTGGAAATGTCCGTAAAGGGGGGCGGCCACAATTCCGCCGGAACCGCTGTAACCGATGGCGGTCTGATGATTGATTTGTCGCTCATGCGCCGGGTTACGGTTAACCGGCAGGCAAAAACCGCCAGGGTGGATGGCGGCTGCCTGCTGGGGGATGTCGACTACGAGACCCAGCTGCATGGCCTGGCGGTTTCAGCCGGCATCGTGTCCCACACCGGCGTGGGGGGCCTGGCCCTGGGTGGTGGATTTGGCTGGATCAGTCGCAAGTACGGCCTTTCAGTAGACAATATGATTTCAGCTGAAGTGGTGACCGCTGAAGGAGCTGTCGTCACTGCCAGTGCTACGGAAAATCCGGATCTGTTCTGGGGTATCCGCGGCGGCGGGGGAAACTTCGGCATCGTCACTGCCTTCGAGTTCAGGTGTGCCGAGATCGGCACGGAAGTCTACTCGGGCCTGATTGTAAAAGATTTCAGCAATGCGCGCGAATACATGCGCTTCCACCGCGACTATGTCAGGGGGCTGCCGGATGAGATGACGGTATGGATGGTAGCCCGTCACGCACCTCCGCTGCCGTTTCTGCCCGAAACCGTGCACGGAAAAATGGTGGTGATCGTACCGTTTGTCTGGCTGGGGGATCCTGCCGAGGGTGCAAAGCTCATCAAGCCGATACAAGAGAAAACAGAAACCCTGGGTGAGGGCCTGGGTATGCATCCGTGGGTCGGGTGGCAGTCCGGTTTCGACGGCCTTGTGGACCACGGTGCGCGCAATTACTGGAAGTCTCATCACCTGAAGGACCTCAGCGATCCCTGCATTGACGAGATTATCGAATTTGCCGGCAGACTGCCGTCTGAAGAATGCGAGGTGTTTATCCCGCATATGGAAGGGGCCCCCAGCCGTGTGGCGGAAGGCGAAACAGCTTTTGCCCATCGCAACTTGCCGTTTGTCCTCAACATTCACACCCGTTGGCGTGAGGTCGCCGATGATGAAAAATGCCTCCAATGGGCCCGGAATTTTCACGAAAGCACCCAGCCATTCGCCCAGGGGGTATATGTGAATTTTCTGAGCCAGGAAGGCGAGGACCGCATAAAGGAGGCTTATACGGACGCGGTGTGGCATCGACTGGTGGACGTCAAGAACAAGTGGGACCCGCAAAATCGTTTTCACATGAACCAGAATATTAAACCGGGATAAATGGACCAACGATTGCGTACTATACTACAGACGACCTTGGCGTTAATTGCTTTTGCAGCCAATTCGATTCTTTGCAGAATGGCGCTGGGTAGCACGGCTATCGACCCGGCCAGTTTTTCTACGATCCGGCTGGTTTCCGGGGCGGTAATGCTGTGGGCGATCATGAAGATTACCGCCGGGGCGGGTGCGACCCGACATTCGGGCAGCTGGATATCGGCCGCTATGCTGTTTCTGTATGCGGTAGCGTTTTCCTTTGCTTATGTCAGCCTGGATGCCGGCATGGGCGCACTGATTCTGTTCGGTTCCGTCCAGGCCACCATGATCTCTTTCGGCTTGTCAAAGGGCGAGAGACCCCACTTGCTGACGTGGTGTGGTTTGCTGCTTGCCCTGGCAGGTCTAGTGTATCTGGTCCTGCCCGGACTGGAAGCACCTTCATTTTCTGGGGCCGCCCTGATGACGGTTGCCGGCTTTGCGTGGGGCGTCTACTCGTTGCGCGGGATGGGGGTTGCCAACCCGGTTGCCGTCACCACGGATAATTTTTTGAGGAGTGTTCCATTGACCGCCGTGGTCAGCCTAATCCTGCTGCCGGGCATGAAACTTTCTTCCGCAGGGGTTTTGCTGGCAATTCTCAGCGGCGCGCTGACTTCGGGGATCGGTTATGTCCTGTGGTATACGGCCCTTCAGAATCTTTCGGCAACCCGGGCGGCCATGCTGCAGCTGCTGGTCCCGGTCATAGCGGCCCTTGGCGGTGTGCTGATGCTCTCGGAACAGATTACCCTGCGCCTGGTACTGGCCGGGGTCTTGATTGTGGGCGGTGTGGGTTTGACGCTGGTTTTCAGGAACCGGAAGCAGGTGCCTGCCAGTGACCGGGATTAGCAAGTTGTTCAAATTTCAGGAGGCTGATTCTGACCCAGCAGTTTGTAGACCATGACTTCCTGGGATTTGCCTTTGACCTTCATGGCTGACAGTTGCTGCATTGCATAAGAACCGGTAATGAGATCATGGGTGGTCTGGCTCAATATAATCTCGCACGAAAAGTCTTTGGTCAGCTCCTGTATCCGGGACGCCAGGTTGACGGTGTCGCCAACCAGGGCATAGGAACTGCGTTCTTTGCTGCCGATGATGCCCGCCAGAACGGCACCGGTATGCACGCCGATACCGTGGCGGATCGGCTTGACATTCTGGGCTTTGAGCCGTTGGTTTAATGTGACCAGCCTTTTCTGCATGTCAAGGGCTGCCCGAATGGCCATGTCCGGATGATCGTCATAATACACCGGGGCCCCGAAAACAGCTTCGATTTCATCGCCCACAAATTGAAGGATCAGGCCGTTGTTTTCTTTAATGGCCTTGGCCATTTCAGAAAAATACTGGTTCATGATGGCCACCACCTGCTTGGGATGCGTGGATTCCACAAAAGGCGTGAAGTCCCTGAGGTCCGAAAAAAGCAGGGTAGCCCGTTTCATCTCTCCGTCCAGCGGGACTCTTCCGGACAGGATTTCGTCCCGGATTTCCTCGGAAATGTATTTTCCAAAGGATTCCTTTATTACTTCAGACGCTTTCAGCCCATTGACCATGTTCCCTAAACCTTCGCCAAGGGCGCCGATTTCATCGTTGGAAACAACGTTAATATTGATATTGAGGTTGCCCCTGGCCACTTCCTGCATGGCGCGTTCCATCTCCTTAATGGGTTCAGAGACACTTTTTGAAACGATTAAAGATAAAAGAATTGCAGCCAAGGTCCCAGTTGAAGTGATAAAAATGATTTGGATCAGCAGCGCAGAGATAATGTGCTTTCCCGATTCAAGGTCTGCGGAGAGAAGGGCGCTGGCCTTGGTGTAGGCGGAGATGCTGAGAACCAGAAGGGGGATCAGGCTGATCATGAGAAAGACAACCACAAGACGGGTTTTGACGTTTAGACGGAAGGCGCCCCGGACCTGGCTCAAATCTCCTTCGGGGAAAAATGCGGACAGCCCTTTGCGCCACACGCTTTCGGTGGAGAAATAGACAAACAATCCGGTAATTGAGCCGCCGATGAAGAAGATACCGAAAAATGTGCGCATACTTTCGGTGAGCGATGTTTCCGGCAGCCCGAAAAACATGGTCATGATAATCGGCATGAACATTCCGAAAATGAAGCCGGCCATCAGCCACCCGAAAAGGGAGGCCGCAGTCATCACGGGCACAAGCTGAAGGGCTTTTTTCCTGAGCTGCTTCGCGGCATACGGATCCAGGTCGCTCAGCTGGATATTGCCGGCAGTGAATGCGTACAGGGGCCGGGTCCAGTGCTGTACAAACAGGATGACCATTACGAATATCGATCCTGTCCCGATAACGAAATAGATCATATAGGGGAGGGATGGATCTTCACCCGAGTATTGGTGACCACCCACATCGAGATAATTTAAATATAGAAAGGTGAGCAGCGCCCCGATCAGGTTGCCGACCGTATTCAGGATGGTGATTTTCCAACGCATGGCAGTACTCCACTCAGTTATTCTGTCACGGCAATGTGAAACTTATACGTATTCAGTTGTTGGATGATAGCAACAGGACGGATAATAGGCGATGTGCGGTAGCGTGTCAAACCGTGACCCAACTGTTGACAGTTGGAGCATAGCTATGGCATTTCAATAAAAGCTCATGCTGCATGTTTGTGCGCGTCAGGGCATGAAATTTTATTCCAGTATTAAAAACCTGGTCCTCTGGACCCGGGTATCTACGACAACGGGTATAGCTGTTATTTCAATAATATGATTTTGGTTCAAAGCCATGGCGGTTTATAAAGGATACATACTGACCCGTGAATACCGGGAGTCCGGCGGGCAACATCACCTGCACTATGCCGGTATCAGCGATGACGGCCCTTTTGAGATTGTCATCACCAATAATCGGCCGCTTTTCTTTATTCATCGAAGCACCCTGTTGCCCAAAGGCTTTGTGAGGTGCAAACGCCGGAGCGTTCACCTTTTCGCTTTTGACGGCAGCCCGGTGGATACCTTATATTTTAATACTCAAAACGAATTGTACAAAGCCCGCCGCCACCTTCAGGATTGCGGAATCAAGACTTTCGAGGCGGACATACGTCCTGAAGAACGATACCTCATGGAGCGTTTCATCTATGGCGGGATTGAATTTCAAGGAACCGGCCGTTGGGTGGCGGGGAGGCTGCAATTCGAAAACCCGCGCATGCTTAAAGGCGAATACCGCCCGTTTTTTTCAGTGCTTTCCCTGGATATTGAAACAGGGCAAAGTGGTGAACTCTACTCCATTGCCTGTCATTTCAAAGGCCGCCCATCCCGCAGCCATCATCCTGGAAACGGGGCTGATCTTGATGTCGGTGTCGTACTGGTGCTGGATGACAGCATTCCAGGCCGGAACGATGCCCCGGGGAACGATGATGAACACCGTGTTGTTCCGGAAGCCGGCGGCGGACCGGCCCCGATTTTACCCGGCCATGCCTTTGAAATACTGCCGGAGGACGGTATCCTGCACCGCATGGCCTGCGAAAAAGACCTGCTGCGGGCCTTTCTTGACGTCGTCGGCATCCTTGACCCGGATATTATCATCGGATGGCATGTGGTGGGGTTCGACCTCCTGTTTCTATCGCAGAAATACAAGGCCCACAACCTGCGGTTTTCCATGGGCAGGCGTGATCGACTGCCCAGTATACAGGAGATCCGCAATGGGGTTTTCAGGGCAAATATTAGCGGCAGGGTCGTTATCGACGGTCCGCCGGCCCTCAGGGCGGCCTTCTACACCTTTGACAATTATCGACTGGAAACCGTCGCCATGGCATTGCTGGGGGAAGGCAAGGACATTGACGAGAGCGCGGACAAGG
>JAFDAT010000432.1 GCA_019313725.1 Deltaproteobacteria bacterium | reverse complement strand
TTTATAGATAAGACAAAGCGAAGCGTTTTCCACATTCGACGTTGGATGTTGAACGTTCAATGTTCGATGTTCAAGTTTTTTTCTATAACTTCAGTTTGTTGAATCCTCTGGCTCATATTTTCTGTGATAGAGCCCCTTCCAGGGGCAACGCAATGCCTCGTCCTCTGGCCCAGCATTCTTTCGGCGATTTTATTTTCCGAAGAGCAGGCGCAGGAGTTCCTGCTCCACGGCCTGGGAGGCTTTGGCGGCAACTTTCTGCAGACCTCTGCGGCCCGCTTCGTCCCTGTCAGGTCCGGCAGCTTTGAGGGACAGGTCGACACCGCCCAGTTCCGTGTCCGCGGCAAGGTCGAATATTTTGACAACCGCCCGGGATCTCGTAAAAATGAGAGAAGAACTGGTGCTGGTATCCAATAGGGTCGCTTTTACTTCACCGACAATGGCAAGGTCCGCTATGTCCGACAATGCCTGCAGCTTCTCAACCAGGCCGGGCCCACCGCCGATATCGTACGAATCCAGCATGTAGGTTCTGGGAATGTCTTTGACCACTTGCAGTTTCAGCTTTCCGAGAGATTGCACTATTTGGTTTTCGAGATAGGAATCCTGCTGCGGGGCGCCCAAATTATACGTATTGATCAGCACCGCAATTCTCATATCCTCTACTGGTGGCAGTTCATAGGTAAACTGGGCATACACCGGCGCTATGGCCTTTTCCAGTTCTTCCCGGGCGTCGGGGTCGGATGGATAAATGTTGATGACGGCCCTGATCTTGTTGATCTTTTTCCCGGTGGGGCCCAGGTTGCTGACCGAGGTGGAAACCAGTCCCACGCTGTCGGATCGGGTGTTCCGGTCGATGTTTCCCGAACCACCGACCCATACAAAACTTACCGGAACCGACGGCGCAGGCTTGCCCTGGTACAGGACCTTAAGCTGTAGAGGATCACGCAGGCTCCCGCCGATGACGCCTTTCTGGTTGTCCCCGTTCAGTTTTTGAAATGAAAAACCGGACATCAGTTGGGCGACATCGGTCTGAAGGTCGGACAGCGTGCCTGAAAGGCCTTTATGGGTGATCTGGGGGGCAATGACGTTCAGATACTGATTTTTCCTGACCGCCAGGATCAGCTTTCGAATAGCCAGTCCGTAGGCGGCGACCGACCGGTGAATTTTTGACAGTGAGTGCCTGCTTTTTTCCGCCTCGATGATCAACGCCCTGGCATTGGATTCCAGAGCGGTGATCTGATCGGAGATAACCTTTGCCTGGGCCATTCGGTCCAGTGACGCAAAGGAATAGATGCGGTTGCCGGCTCCATCGTGGTAGCGGTCCTCGATGCGCTGGGTGAGGGCCGTTCCGGATGAGGATGACACTTCGCGTTCAAAGCTGGACGAAAGCTGCTGAATGACAACTTCGATCTGTTTGGCCACCTGGGCAATAGCCCTGGAATCCGATGCCGCCTGAGCGGCGGCCGTGTCATTGTATTTGATTTCCGCGCTGCCGACACCGATAATGTAAAGGTCCACCGGGTACTGCGCCATGACACCGGTGGTCACCCATTCGGGAGTAGCCTGGGATGCTTCGCCTCTGTTTTCGGAAGTTCCTGCACAGGAAAACGTAAAAATGATACAGGCAAGTATGCAGAGAACCAGGGCCTTTTTTTTCATGATGTTCTCCTTAAAAAGTCATCCCGGCGGTGGTGAACCGGTGCCGAAGGGTAAACAACATGGCAAAATAGATACCATCCTTCGAATTCACCAGGAGGGGCATCCAAGAAATTATGTTGTCGCTATGATATTGGGTATAATAACAACATATTATCTATTATTTGCCATGTTGTTTATGCAACCATAGGGTAAAGACAACCGCTATTGTATAACATATAAATCATGAAACGTATAAATTTTCATGCTCAACAGAAATATGTCGCCCTTTTTTCAGCCCGACAGGAAAAAAGTTGCACGCCGGTAGGCAATTAGGGTAGGGTGGTCAATATGAAAGATGTCGCTAACGGCCGGTTGGCACCGGAATCCCGGGGCGTACTCTACGTGGTAGGCACACCCATCGGGAACCTTCAAGATATTACGCTGCGGGCACTCCAGACCCTGCAGGATGTGGATCTCATCGCGGCTGAAGATACGCGCAATACGCGCCGTCTGCTTGCCCACCACGGGATCAACCGCCCCTTAATTTCCCTGCACGAACACAACGAAGACCGAAGGGCGGTCGAGCTGGTTTCAAAACTGGAAACGGGGCTGAATGCGGCGCTGGTGTCCGATGCGGGGACGCCGACCTTGTCCGATCCCGGGTACCGCCTGGTCAAGGTGGCGACTGCCGGCGGAATTAAAGTGGTGCCCATTCCCGGGCCTTCTGCCGCCATTGCCGCACTGAGCGTCTCCGGTCTCCCCACCGATTCGTTTGTGTTTCTGGGATTTCCCCCCCGCAAGCAGGCCAAACGCCTCAAATTTCTTCATCAGGCGGCCAAGCAAAGCCAGACCCTTATTTTTTACGAATCCCCCAAGAGGATGGCAGACCTGCTGGGGGACCTGCAGGATGTCATGGGGGAACGGCAGGCGGTCCTGTCGCGGGAAATGACCAAACGATATGAGGAATTTATCCGCGGAAAGTTGGGAGACATTGCCGCAGCGGTTCAACAAAGAAAGGAACTGAAGGGGGAGTGCACCCTGCTGGTCGAGGGTGTGAAAAAACACCAAGAAATGTCGGAGCAGACGTTGCGCGAAATCATTACGCGGGAACTCGATCGGGGAGAAGTCGGTGTGTCGGCGCTGTCCAGGCAGATTGCCAAACAATATGGTATTTCGAAAAATCGAGTGTACGAAGAAGTCCTTGTGACAAAGAGACAGCGTGACAAAGAAATAGATATTTAAATTCAGGTAGATGAGGTGGGCAGGTTGACATCCTGCATCGACAAGACGATTTTTCCGGTCATCCTGGCCGTCCCTGAAAGAGTGCAACAGCTGCCCCCCCGGGAGAAAGTCCGGGAGCTCAGCCGGCAGGCACGCAGGGCGCTGCATATGTGTGCGCGGAAAAGCGATATCAATGTGGGGGAGCTCCGCAAAGATGCCAACGGGGCGCCCCTGCCCTTTGACGGCAACTTCTGGTCCCTGACCCACAAACCTGCGTATGTCGGCGCCGTGATTTGTACCGAGGTCACGGGCATAGACGTGGAGGCTGTCCGGGATGTGTCGGAGGGGTTGATCCGCAAGGTCGCACGGGAAAAGGAGTGGCGCCTGTCGGATGACGGCCCGACCGCAGTGTTCTTTCGATACTGGACGGCCAAAGAAGCCGTGTTGAAAGCAGCGGGCGTCGGTATATCGCGGCTTTCCCGGTGTCAGGTAGTTGCAATCCAGGGAAAGAGACACCTTGGCCTCACTTACGAAGGGGTGACTTTTTTGGTGGAGCATTTTTTCTTTGACGGCCATGTTGCATCCGTGGTTAAAAATAGATTTCAGGTCGAGTGGTCTTTGCTTAACCGGGACTGATCGGGTTTGTTCAGAAGATTTATAGAATTCATAACAGTCACTTTAGCTTCACCCTGACGATGCAATTACAGGGTCAGGCGGCAGAAAGGAAGCGGACATGAGCAGGCTGATTATTGCAGATGACGAGGTGGTCATTTCAACCCAACTGGAAGAGTTTTTGTCGACGAAGGGTTTCGAGATTGCCGGAATTGCAACTTCCGGGGCGGAGGCCGTGGAAATGGCCCTGGAACTCAAACCCGACCTGATGCTGATGGATATCGTGATGCCCGGAAAGTTGGACGGGATATCCGCGGCCGCGAAGATCAACCGGGCATTGAAAATTCCGGTGATATTCCTGACAGCGTATGCTGACGAGGAAATGATTCAGCGTGCCAAGCCCATCGGGCCTTTCGGTTATGTGCTCAAACCGATTCAGGAAAGGCAGATACTGGCCGCGATAGAGATCGCGCTCCATAAAAAGGACATGGAAAGAAGGCTCCAGGAGGCTCATGACCTGCTCGAACGGCGGGTGGAAGAACGCACCCAGGAGTTGCGCATAAAGTCGGAGAACCTGGAGGAAATGAACACGGCTCTCAAGGTGCTGTTGAAAAGAAGGGAGGAGGACAAGCTCGAGTTGGAAGAAAAGGTGATTTACAACATCAAGGAAATGGTGCATCCTTTTCTGGAAAAGTTGGAGAAAACCCGCCTCGACAACCGGCAGAAGACATTCCTGGAGATACTGAGGGCCAACCTGGATGATATCGTGGCGCCGTTCGCCAAGGTGCTGTCGACACGCTACCTGAATCTGACCCCGGCCGAAATTCAGATCGCTAACCTTGTGAAGCACGGAAAAACCACCAAGGAAATTGC
>JAFDAT010000431.1 GCA_019313725.1 Deltaproteobacteria bacterium | reverse complement strand
GCATCTTCGAAGAACATCTCATAGAAATCGCCCATACGATAAAATAAAAGAGCGTCAGGATAATCATCCTTGACGGACAGGTACTGCTGTATCATGGGGGTGGGTTTGGCCGGTGTCATGGAGCATCTGAATCTTTCGGGTCATCCGTGTCAAGGCTGGGTGTCGAAGGTACCGGCTCTTTTTCACCGGTATTCTTCAGCAGGTCATTTTCCGCCTTCAGCGCTTCCAGTATCTTCTCCGATGCACGCAGGGAGTCGGACAGATTTTTAATGGTTTTGCGGGCGTTGAAGCGTTCCAATAGACTGAAAAAATAAGCGACGAGCAAACCTATGAAAAAAAATCCAAGGAACAAAATGGCATTGTGGATTTCAGGCGTTTGATAATTGAAAAACATGAGATCAACGCCGAGGCTTTGCCGTGACATGTAGAACTCCCGATTCTGATACAGAATCAACCCGATGAGACCGAAAAGAATTACCCAGAAGGCAATCTTGGCATTTTTCATGTAATTTCCCCCGATTTGGACCCCGGTAATGTGCGCCGACCCGCAATGAGACACGGGACAGGCGAACAATTAGTTATGATATCACTCACTCCAGGTCTTTCCCGAACTGGGTGATTTCTTTGTTCAATCCGTCAAATAACGGTTTCAAATTTTTATATGTCTGCTGCATATGCTCGGGTATTACCCGCACGTCTGCAAAAACAGTCAGGGCATTGACGTCACCGGACCATCGCGGAACAATGTGAAAATGCAGGTGCTCCTCAACACCGGCACCCGCTACGCTTCCCAGATTCAAGCCGACATTGAACCCCTGCGGCTTCATCTGCTGCCGGAGTATCGATACCGAACGATCCACGGTTATCAATAGGTCCCTGGATTCATCCATCCCAAGCGCTTCCAGCCCGGCGACGTGACGCACGGGCGCCACAAGCAGATGGCCGTTGATATAGGGAAATTTATTCATGACCACCAGGGTTGTATTGCCCTTGTAGAGCGTTAAATCGGCATGCCGGTCCAGTGCATCGCAGAATACGCAGCGATCATCCTTCTCTGCCAGGATATAATCCATTCGCCAAGGCGCCCACATGGTCTGCATATTCGGTTCTCCCTGAATTCTCATTCAACTGTGTAGAAAACTGCGCATGATGAATGCGAATCATGATCTGGATATTACTATTTTAGCGCTATAAACTCAACCTTTTTTTCCTGAAGCGAAACGACTTCCAGATTTCCCCACATACCGATTTTATCATGCAATATGGCCAGGATACCTTCAACTCCTTTGATATTTTTACCAAAATCGATGGCATTCTGTATATCGTCAGCCTTTTGTATCTGGTTTCCTACCGCGGTTGCCGCAGCGTCAGCAAGTGAACAGGACTCGGAAAGGATGCATACGGCATCTGCTTTGCCCATGCTCAAAGAATGACCTACGGTCCCGGAAGAGGTACACACCGCCATGGGGTGATCTTGCGCATGCACACGCAGGCCGATGCGCAGACTCAAAGGTGACTGGTTGGCAAAAACACCGATGGTTACCGGCAGATGAGACTTAATGAACAGATCTCCGCCATTCTCTACGATGACGTCGCCGCTATGATCCAGCAAATTTCTGCCGACGCTCTCCGCGATGGCGCCGGCAACGGCGGCCATGGGGCCTACGCCGGCACATTGACCGGCATGGGCCATATCCCTGATAATGCGCGGCGACGGTCCCCGGACAATCCATGGCACCAGCGTTTCCAGGAACCCCTGATGCCTGCGAATATACGCTTCGAGATAAGCCCGGTATCGCAGGACAAGGTCTCGTGTCATGTTCGCGAGATCCTTTTCAGAGCGTACAAAAAGATCCGTTTCCTTGACCACGACCCTGTAGGACGCCCGCATTCCATCGCCGTGTACTTGATTTCGGTAAGTTCTTTCCTGGTACATTTTAAGCCTATAGGAAATTAGGTTGAAGGTCGAAGGAGGCTTATAGCTTGTTACCAACCGCCCCTTCAGTCTTCTATCTTCAACCTTCAACCTTGTACCGCCTCAAAGATAATCACGGACACGCGGCCGCATGTTTTCCGGTGCCTGCCTGAGAAAATACTGGTCGGTCATACCGGCGATGAAATCCCTGACGATCTCTTCAGATTTATGACTGTGGGTATACCGGTTGTTTTTCCCTTTTAAAAACCCTTGAAAAATTACGGAATTTTGCTTGTCTTGGTGCATATCGTTCAGATAATTTTCAAACAAATATTCAAATATTTTTTTTATTTTCCTGGATTCTATTTTAATAGCCGGGTTCAAGTAGATATTTTCAAGGTTGAACTGTTTGAGAGTTTTGAGCGCCTCGGAAATTCCGGGACTGAACGATACGTAATTACGGTTGTGGCTGTTCTTGATGACATCGGTTACCAGGTTGAACACGATCGTACCATTGGTGTCGCCCAGGTGCTTTTTGCTGTCCGGCGGCAGGTTCCTGCGTTTGATCAGTTTCAAACGTATTGCGTCTTCGATATCCTTGCCGATATAGCTGATGGTGTCGGCCATGCGGACAACACATCCTTCCATGGTCATTGGCGTAAGTTTCAACGCCGGGTTAGACTTTTTTTCTTCAATCTCTTTATCGTATATATCAAACGTCTTACCATATAATGGTTCAAGTTTTTGATTGTGTATCTCGCCATCATGACAGAGGATGCCGTCCAGGGTCTGCAGGCATAAATTCCAACCATCCCCTTTGCGCTCAACACGATCGAGAAACTGTACACTCTGAATGTTGTGGAGAAAATTCCCGATACCGTGCGCCCGGCATATATCTGTTAAAAAGCGTTCGCCATCGTGCCCGAATGGCGTGTGCCCGATATCGTGCCCAAGGGCAATAGCTTCGATGAGATCTTCATTCAATTTTAAAAACCTGCCGATGGTCCGGGCAATTTTTGAAACCAGCTGAACGTGCAGCACGCGGTGAGTAATGTGGTCATCCGCGATGAGTGAAAACACCTGAGTTTTGTCGATGTAG
>JAFDAT010000430.1 GCA_019313725.1 Deltaproteobacteria bacterium | reverse complement strand
TCATGGCCCTCATTTCTTCCTCTGATTCTACCACTATGGTGCGTAACGCCGATTTTTCGGCATCGCTCAGTGGCATGGGTTTGTGGTTTTCCAAAATATCTGCCGCTTTTGCCGCTGCCCGCTCAGCTAACCCTTCTCCACCGGCCATAAGCCAGTTCTCACGGTTGTCCCGGGTTATCAGATTAGGTGTGGAAGGAAGGGTGCGCATGTATTTCATGGTATGATCCTGCATCAGGAAATCACCGCCAGGCCCTACCGACTTGATGATGTCTACCGCAAGATTTTCATCATCCACACGCATGCCCTGCATAACTTTGCGGATCATTTTGAAAATGTCGTTGTCGATGACCAGCTGAGCGTAGCTGAAGATCAAACCTGAATCCAGCATCCCTGCGCCGTAAATCAGATTTGCTCCCGCCATGGCTGCACACATGCCGGTCAACGTCTTTTCGTGACCTGCCTGGGCATCGGGCACCTTGCTGTCAGCCTACCCACCGGCCGAAAAACTCGGGAGCATGTATTTTTGCGCCAGCCGGGGTGCGCCGGCGTTGAGCATACCGCACTCCGGTGCACCCACCGGTGTTGTCGTCAATCTCAAATCGAAGCTGAGTGACGAACACCCGTAAATCACGGGTGCTCCTTTGCAGGTCAACTGATGCAGCACAATCGCTCCCAGAATTTCGCAATTGTGTACAACCAAAGAACCGGAAAGGGTTATGGGTCCGGAAGCACCGGCCATCACCATTGAAATCAGGTTGCACGGCACGCCTGCCCGGGCACTGGTCATAACGCCTGTACAGCAGTTTTCGTCCAGGGTCAGGGGGCTGGTCGGGGAACAGTTGATCGTGCAGATTGGCCGTTCTCTGAGTTCTTCCTCGCCGCCCACAATGCTTTGAGCCATCTTGATGATCTTGCCGGCCCGCCATCCGTTGCCAGGACCGTAGACCGTGTGTTTGGCCGTGTTGGCAAAGACAACCTCCGCTTCGTGAATCGGCGCCACGTCATCCGGAGCATCTCCTGCGGTCAAGGAACGTTCACACACATCCACTTCTTCCATAGCATCGGTAAGCAAGGCTGCCTTGCCGACATCTTCGGTAACAGAAGCCCGCACGCTTCCATCCACATCCATGATGGAAACACCCTGTCCGAAGGTGCAAAAATTCACTCTTTTACCTTCCAAGACCACATCATGGGCGGGGTCCCGACCGTGAAGAACGATTTTCGGTGGTGCCGACCGGATGCAGTCCTCCACCAGGTATGGCTGGAACTTGACGATTTTATTCTTACGATTGACCCTGGCGCCGCCCCCCTCGAGAATGTCCATGGCTTCATCCGTGCCCACGTACAATCCCGTTTTTTCCAACACCTCCAGTGTTGCCAGGTGAATTTTGTCGATCTCGTCGTCGGTAAAGACATCGAAACCAAATCCACCGGTCGTGGCAAGGTCGGCATACAAGTTTCTTTTCACCATTTTTTACCTCCCATATATGCTGATTTCGAAAATCTAACTCAGCAGATGATTGTTGTCTTTCGTGCCAAATATTTCCAAGGCCACCTGTTTGACCACCGCAGCAATAACGGAACAGTCTTCCATGCTGAAGGTCAGCGGAATCCTGAAATCACACATAAAATCCAAGGTATTGCGTGTATTCGGCAGTTCCTGGCGATCCTCGATGTATTGCCAGCTTTCCCAGGAACTGGTAAAACCTACCGGTTCCCGGGCACCAAACCACTTGATCTCAACGCCTCTGTCCGCACAGGTGTCTAAAAAAATCTCCACATCAGAAAAATCTACCCCGGTCAGCGTAAATTGCAGCGATGACCCCACAAACCCCTCTTTATCCGGCCGCTTGGGGATGTAAAAATAGGGTGCCCCACTCAGTTCTGACGCTAACAATGTGTAGCGCCGATTCCAACGCTTGCATTGACGGTCGAGGTCCGATAGCTGGGGCCTGATAAGTGCGGCCACCAGGTTGGACATGCGTAGGCTGAAGTTGGGGACCTTTTTTTTATGTCGTTCGAACACTTCCAATGGCGGTTTGGAGATGTGTCGCTCATAGAACATATATGAGCCGGAATAGAGGATGGCTTTTGCGATTACATCATCGTCATCCGTGACCAGCAACCCACCTTCACCAGAATTCATGTGTTTATAGGTCTGGCTGGAAAAGCAGCCGGCCTTGCCGAACGTACCTGTGAAACGACCATTCCATCTACATCCCACGGTGTGGGCACAGTCCTCCACCAGTACTATGCCCAACCGGTCGCACACGTCGACGACACGTTCCATATCGACAATATGCCCGCGCATGTGGGATAGAAGAAAAAAGCGCGCCCCTGACTGGGATGCCTTTTGTTCCAGGTCATCCAAGTCGGCCACATAATCCTTCGTGATCTCCACGAACACCGGAGTTGCACCGGCGTTCTCAATCGCACCGGGTACAGGGGCCAGCGTAAAAGCGTTGCACAGCACTTTATCTCCCGGCAAAACGCCGACACTCTTCAGGGCCACATAAATGGTACTCCCGCAGGATGACATTCCCAGACAGTAATCCGACCCGATATAATCGGCATACTCCTTTTCTAACAGCGATACTTCCGAAATTTCATGGTCAGCCGTGTTGTAGCGGTGTAATCGCCCAGATTGCATCAACGCCACGGCACGCTGGATGCCGGCTTCGGGGATCGGTTCCTGTCGTGTGAATTCCTTGGTGAATATCAGCTTCTTATTGGTTGTCTCGCTCACCTTTGCAGCACCTCTTTCTGTGATTGACTACATATAGGATTTCTGGTCGTACACCTCAAAGTCGAATTCTTCTTCAGGAAAATACCGGCGCAGGCGAATGTCGGCAGCCCGGGCATGCCCTTCCATACCTTCATCGCGGGAGATCCGTGATGCAACCGCACCAATGGTTCAGTTGGCCTCTTTGCTGAGTCTCTGGTAGGTTAAAACTTTTATAAATTTACCCACATTGAGGCCACCGGAATAACGAGCCGCTTTTTTCGTAGGCAGAATGTGATT
>JAFDAT010000429.1 GCA_019313725.1 Deltaproteobacteria bacterium | reverse complement strand
CCTGTCCCCCGAGCCGTTTGGATGCTTTCAGGGCCCGGATGTACCCTTTTACCCCTGCCTGTTCCTCCATTCGCCTGCCCCAAAACACCCTTATTAAAATTGTATGCCGCCCAAAACCAGGCGCTAATTTAGGTTATTGACTTGAAATTTATAAAAATATGGCTATACTTCACTATAAATAGACCCTAAATGGTCCACGAATAATTATTAACAAACAGCGTACACTTAAGCTATATTTATTTTTCCTTTTCAAGAGGAAGTGGCATATCTTGGAAGAACCTTATTTATCAAGATCAACCCCGATTCATAAACAGGTTGTACACTTAATTTCTCCTTCAGACGACGACCGCGTTTTCACGTCAACCCCAGGTAAAAAACCATCATGACAGACCAGATTTTCGTACTGCTCGTTTTAGTCATCTTGTCCGGTTTTTTCTCTTCCGCAGAGACATCGCTTTTTTCCATCAGTAAAACCAAGGCAATCCACCTGGCCAAAAATGGTACCGGAACCTACAGGCTGATCAGGCGTATGAAGAGTGATCCGCATACGCTCCTGACAACGATTCTCATCGGCAATAACCTCGTCAACGTGGCCGCCGCCGCGCTGGCCACATCCATTGCCATGGAGTCGTTTCCCAATTTCGCCATCAGTATTGCCACCGGTGGCATGACCTTCCTGATCCTGGTTTTCGGTGAAGTATTTCCTAAATCTATTGCGACGCGCAACAACGTCATGATTGCAAGAATTGCCATATATCCGGTTTACTGGCTCTCTTTACTGTTTTACCCGATCATCAAATTTCTGAATTTCATCCCCTGGTTGACCGGCCGGATCCGAAAACCCCAGGCGGTAACCGAAGAGGAGTTGATGACATTTGTGGAAGTGGTTGAAGAAGAGGGTGAGATCAAGGAAGAGGAAAAGGAACTGATTCACAATATTTTCGAGTTCGACGACACCAATGCCTCCGAAATCATGACCCCCCGTGCAGACATGTTTGTCATCGACATCACCGAAGAGCTCAAAATCGAGACAATCATCGATTCCGGCTTTTCCAGATAATGAAAAAACCGTATGTCGTACCGGAAAACAAAAAACTGGACAACCTGCTTCGACAGTTCAAAAAAACCAAAACACACATCGCTATCGTTATCGACGAGCATGGCGGCGTTGCCGGCCTTATCACCCTCGAGGATGCGCTGGAAGAACTTGTGGGCGAAATCGTCGACGAGACTGATAAAGAAGAGCCCCACATCGTACGGTTGAAACCCAAAACATGGATGATCCTGGGTAAAACAGATATCGACGACGTCAATGACGAGCTCGGCATGGAAATACCCGATTCGGCCACCTATGACACTTTTTCGGGATATATTCTGGATGCCATCGAAAAAATCCCTGCGGAGAACGAGGAAATCACGCTGGGACGCTATGTGATTACGGTCAAAGAAAAGGACGGCAACCGCATCATCCGCTATACCGTCAAGGAAATGGACTCCCCGGAACAAGCAGGAAGGCACGAAAGCGAGCCCTCATCTTCTGCGTAATGCTATGACAGACAACACATCGCATAAATCTTTCAGAGCCACCATCCGTTTTTATCTTATCGACTGCGAAACGGTCACCGGCAAACTCATCGACATTGTTATCGTCCTTTTGAACCTGCTCATCTGCGGCATTTTCATTGCCGAAACTTATGTCACCTCTGAAGCGGCCCGTGTGGTTTTATGGAAAACCGAGGTCGTTATCATCCTGTTTTTCATTGTAGAGTACGCTGCCAGGCTGTACGGTTCAAGGAACCGGCTACGCCAGCTGGTCGACATTTACAGCATTATCGACCTTTTAGCGATTCTTCCGGCTCTGGTTCTGATCATTTCCAATTGGCTCGGCATTACTGTCGGTATCGGTTTCTTTATAATCATACGCAGCTTCAGGGTGTTCCGTATTTTCAGATTCCTGCGTTTCACTACGAATCCCGTTTTTTTCTTCGGCAGCTTCAGTATCCATTTTTTAAACGTTCTGCGACTGATGTTAACCATTATGATCATTTTCTTTGTGTCGTCGGGCTTGTTTTACCAGATGGAGCACCAGACCAATCCACAGGTGCACAACTTCGGGGATGCCTTCTATTTTACCGTAGCCGCATTGACCACCGTCGGATTCGGGGATATTGTACCGCTGACCCAGGGCGGCAGGTGGGTGACCATACTGATGATTTTATCAGGAATTATTCTGATTCCATGGCAGGCCAGTCGTATCGTGCGGGAATGGGTTCAGATGTCCGCAAAAACGGACACCATCTGTGGACAGTGCGGCCTGCGATACCACGACAGGGACGCCTCGCACTGCAAATCCTGCGGCCACGTGATTTATCAGGAATATGAGGGGTGACGCCTGCGGCGTCATTTGTCCTTCGGACGTAATTTACGCTCTGCGTGTAATTAGCCTTTGGCGTAATTTGTTGCCTGATCGCCACTATAAATAACAGCGAAGCGTAATAACGCGCGATAGCGCTGATAACGGCCGCAGGCCAAATGTCTATCGTTTTACCCGCTCCACATACTGACCGGTACGCGTATCGATTTTGATGCGTTCACCCTCTTCCACAAACGTTGGAACCTGGAGTTCATAGCCAGTCTCAACCGTTGCCGGTTTGGAGTCCCCTGAAGCGGTGTCCCCTTTAGCCCAGGGATCTGTATGCGTAATTTCCAGTTCGACAAAATTGGGCAGGGTGAGGCCGATGGGTCGCCCCTCGAAAAAAAGCATGTCCAAAACCGTATTTTCTTTTAACAGTTCCTTTGCATCGCCGACACCATCCGCATTGAGAAACTCCTGCTCATAATTGGATGTGTTCATGAAGCAGTAGCTCTCACCGTCATAATAGAGGTACTCCATCTGGTGTTCTTCAAGGTCGGCCTCGTTGAATTTTTCTCCGGACCGGAAGGTTCTATCGAATTGTGCCCCGGTGATCATATTTTTAAGTTTGCATTTGTACAGGGCCTGCCCCTTGCCGGGCTTTACAAATTCAAACTGGACGATTACGTAGGGATCTCCTTCAAATTGCAGCTTCAGTCCTTTTCTCAGGTCGCCACTATCCAGCATATCTACCCCCCCTCTAAAAATTTCCTAAATTGAGCGTTTCAAATTTTAAGAATAGCGAAACAGCATCTTCCTTGCAGCTGCAGCAACCTCGACAATCGCTCAAATCCGGAAATAGTTTTACAATTTTTTAGTATGCAGCTTCGCCGCAGATTATCATATTCTGTTTAATATACCTCAACGCAACATTCCACCCGCCAATACCACGGGGATGTCAACGGAATCAACCAGTTTCCGTGCAACCTCTCAGTCGCAGGTCCGGTCGGTGATGCCTGAAAACCCTGATGCAAAATGATAATTCTTGACTTTTTTAGTCGTCTCTAACATATTCACCTAGTTTTCGCAAATTGATTACACCCTGTTAGAAATGCTAATCCATTATAATTATAAGATAAACTAAATTTTATAAAGTTTTAATGCTCAATTCAGGTGGGAGTGGGTCATGATATTAATCATCGATTTCGGGTCACAATTCAATCAACTCATCGCCCGCCGGGTGCGTGAATGCCGTGTCTACTGCCAGATCGAATCGCCCGGCATCAGCATGGCGGAAATCCGCAGACTCAAACCTGAAGGCATCATTTTATCCGGTGGGCCATCCAGCATTTATGAAAAGGGCAGCCCGAAAATCGACAAAGCCGTTTTTGACCTTAACATCCCCATTCTCGGTATCTGTTATGGAATGCAGTTCATGGTGGCCGCCCTTGGCGGAACGGTAAAAAGAGCCACCAAACGCGAATACGGTTTTGCCGAACTGAAAACCAGAAGCCGCACCGGCCTTTTTAAAAAGGTCAGTCAGACCACGCAGACCTGGATGAGCCATGGTGACAGTATAACCAAACTTCCTCGGGGCTTCACGCTTACCGCCTCCACCCAAAACACAAAAATTGCGGCAACCGCAAATACCAAACGCAAAATCTACGGACTTCAGTTCCACCCTGAGGTGGAACACACGCTGAAGGGAAAAACCATGCTCCG
>JAFDAT010000428.1:3052-5865 GCA_019313725.1 Deltaproteobacteria bacterium | reverse complement strand
TGGCTCTCAAAAGAGGAGATGGCGAAAATACAATAGTAAGGGCTCGTGCAAGGTTACTGCTGCATTTTGCTGATTTCCGCCTTGGCTTGTTCGGCAATCTCTGAATCAGGGGCCAGCTCGGACACTTTGTTGTAGGCAAGTAAAGCTTTGGTATACTGCCCCGCCAGCTTGTATGCCTCTCCCATATCCAGGTAGAGTTCCGGCCAGGCGGGCGCCTCTCTGGCGGCTCTTTCCAATACCGAGACGGCTTGGGGTATTTTTACCAGGGCGATGTAGGTCCGTCCCAGGCCTCGCAGGGCGATGATGAAATTGGGCTCAATATCGAGGGATCTAAGGTAGTACTCTTCCGCCATGGGATAATTTCCCAGACTGTAATAGGCCAGACCGAGGTTGGACAACGGGTAGTGGGGGGTCGCATAGAGGAGGTTTCCTTCAAGCGGCTTGAAGGTTTTGATGGCTGAATGCCAGTCTTTTGTGGCCAGGTAGACTGTTCCCAGGTTGTTTTTAGCTGCCGCGTAATCGGGCTTTATTTGAATGGCCTTTTTGAAATGCGTTTCTGCAAGGTCATACCGGAACTTCGACATATAGATCAGACCGAGATCGTTCTGGACCAGATGGTCTCCCGGGGAGAGTGATTCGGCTTTCAGCAACTCCCTCAGGGCCGCTGTATAGTCTCCCTGGCGCATATAAGCCTCGCCGAGTTGCCGGGTGGCTTTGGACTGGGCTCGCTTTTTTTCCATATTGGCAGCGCAGGAAAGCAAGCTGATCACAAAAACGAACAACAGTAACCACGCAAATCTCCTCTGTTTCATACTTTGAACCTCCGGAGCTGATGATTCGATTTAATCAGTTGTCATCATTATGTTTCTATAAATTTTCATGCTGTTTCTAATGAATGCTATAATTATTGTCTGAATTTTGCAACATTCAGATATTAAAGTTCACGCCCCAACCCGGTAAGCACCACCTTGACATCTCTTGCATTCAAAAACTGAAGAAGGCGATTGTGGAGCGGTACCGACGATAGCAGTATATCCCGTGCCCCCGGACGACTGACCAGGTAACCGGGTACCTTGAGGACGGTGTTGAACTCGGCCGGTCTGGCCGCTGCAATAAACAAGGGATCGACGGCATAGGTGGCATCGAGTGCCGTGAGGATATTTCTGGTAGCCTCGTCAAGAGAAGCCTGACGGCTAACCCTGACCATGCCTAGGCCTGTTTTTTCAATTTCCTGGGCGGCATCTCCGTATAGATCGCCAAAATCGACCAGGAAATCATTGCCGTTCCCGGTGGTTACCATATTTGATACAGCTTCGACCTGAATACCGGCATAGGGAAACGTTATGGACACATTTTCAGAATAGGCATAGCCCAGGGCCTGCATCAATCCCTTTACAAAGACTCTATGATCCGTGGAGGCCAGGACAGTAACATCCGGCTGGACAAACTTCGGATTCTCCGGGTTCTTGGTTTCCAGGGAGGCCGACTTTTTTTTGAGCACGTCCCTGATGATGATGCCGTGCCAATCCAGGTAGCGGGAAACCATTTTCGGCGTTTGCTGTGTGGAATTTTCGACCATGGTGATACATATGTGCCGGCTCTTTCCATCGTTGTCTACCGGTTTGGCCTTGATCCACTGCGCCCTTACGGTAATGTGAAGTCCATGGTCCGTGAATGACAACACGTTTTCTTTTTCGTGCTGTTGATCCCGTGCGCTGAAGACTGCTTCCAGTATCTGCTCGATGGATGCTTCCGCCTGAAGGGTTACCACTTCCACCTCTTGCCAGCGGCTTTTCAAGATGTCCATATCTATACCGAGGCCGTCACCGCTGGTTCTGAAAACAATCCGTTTCCCATTTTCCATTTCGAAAACCGGGAACCGGGAAAGATCCAGCTCAAAATCACCGTTTGATTTTCTGGGGAAAAAGTAGGTGCCTTTGTTTAACAGTGTGGCATCGAGAAGGGCGGCCGTTTCGTACAGCGGGGTCGGTTCATCCTGTGTCGGAATTGTACCGTACGCCTCGACACGTTCACTTTCGATTTGTTCTGCGGCACCCTTTTCGCCTTTGATATCGCCGTGTGCGTCAAACAGCGAATGGTACCACGGTTCGTTGCGCATGGCAGGGTCGGGTAGAAAAATGTTCTGCCCCGTACGGATAATGTTCAGATTCAAGATATCCGGGTTGAGCGCTTTGAACAGGCTCAATCCCTCCCGGTATGACCGGGTGCCAAAGCTGCCGAATCGACCGGCAATGAGTTTAGATACTGTGTCTCCCTCTTTGACCCTATAGATTTCGGAGTGGGATTCGAGGATTTCTGAAACTTTGGAGATCGATACGAAGGGAATGGTGACGACACCGGAGGATTGGCCCGGCAGGGTTCCCGGCTCCAGTTTTTTCAGCGGTATGAGGATATTTTGAGTGGGGCGTATGCGGTCAATGTCACGAATATGAGGATTCAACCGTTTAAAAATACTCAAAAATTCACGAAAATCACTTGAGGAAATTTCCCCCTTTTGACGGAATATTTTATAAACCCAATCGTCCTTTTGTACGCGGTAAGCATCGCACAGAATGTCCCATCCCCGATCGTATTTAACCACGTAGCTTCGGTACAGCACGGCACTGAAACCGGCCGGGGGCAGAGCAAAAAGCACGCAGACAACGGCAAGTATCATGCCGGTCGTGCGATAGAAATGGCAGATTGTCTTTCTCAAATTTCGCATCCCTTCACTAACACAGTAGGCCGCCAATGCTTTTCAGTTTTTCCTGTCGTTGCAAAACATGAGGGTTTCATTCGCCCTGGTTGATTTT
>JAFDAT010000428.1:0-3044 GCA_019313725.1 Deltaproteobacteria bacterium | reverse complement strand
TGATTTTTCTGAGAGAAAGCGCTTCGGCAATCTCTGCGGATACGCGTTTTACGAAAAGCTCAAAATCATCACCGCTTAACGGTTTCCCGGGTGCGGGCACTTTTTCAAGATCTGCCGGGCGAATGAGAACAGGCGCATTCATCAAGTCGGCTTTCGGAATAATATCAAATTCTTCAGGAAATCTGTCTTCAAAATACATATCCTGGAAGCCGGAAAATTTAAGGGCATGGGCGGTGGCGTCAATGACGGCGACTTCATCGCTATTTATAATCCCTTGGCTGCGTGCCCGGATCAGCCCGGCAAGGCATTCACCGCCATGGGTACAGGTGATATGACCATTGCGGTTTGCCGTCAGTTGCCAGTCCATGATCGATTGTTCATCAACTTCCACAAAAAAGACATTCTTCTTTTCACTCAGATCATTATAGCGTTGCTCAAGGTAAATCACCCTGGGCATTGAAACCGGATTTCCGATCATAGCCGCCTGGGCGACACTGGACCGTACATTGACGGGAACGAACTCCCTTTTGTCGGGGTCACTTTCACGGTAATACCGGTATACCGGGTTGGCGTGACAGGACTGTACTCCTATGATTTTAGGGAGTGTCGTGATGATACCGGCGTTGAAAAATTTTATGAATCCATTCATTACCGCAGTGATGTTGCCGGCATTTCCAATGGGCACAACGATCACTTTGTTGTTCAGCTCATATTCGAAATCTTGTGCAATCTCATATGAATAGGATTCCTGGCCTAAAATTCGCCATGCATTCTTCGAGTTTAGAAGCGCCACCCGGTATTGTTCGGACAGGGCTTCAACGACTTTCATGCAGTCGTCGAAAACACCCGGAATTTCAAAGACGGCCGCACCGTTGCCCAGCGGTTGGGATAGCTGCTGGGGGGTCACCTTTTTGTGGGGCAGCAGCACGGCGGACTTGATCTGCGGCTGGAGATACGATGCGTACAAAGCCGCTGCTGCCGATGTATCCCCGGTGGATGCGCAGACAGCGAGAATGTCGGTGATGCCGTCTTTGCGGACGAGGGTGTTCAGATAGCTCAACGCGCTGGCCATGCCCCGGTCTTTGAAGGAGGCACTGGGATTCTGGCCGTCGTTTTTAAAATAGAATTTGACGCGGGCCGTATCCTGTAAAAAGGCGTTGGCTTCAATCATGGGGGTGTGCCCTTCGCCCAGGCAAACGATGTCATCCAGGGGAATCATGGGGCCGATAAATTCGTGGAAACGGTATATGCCTTTCAAGGCGGGGATGTTCAGCATTTTTCGATAATCGAAAATACGGTGCCACAGTGTGCCGGAGATCTCCTGGAGACGTTCAAAATCGAGGTCCTGTAATAACAGGACCTGGGCACATTCCGGACAGGTATACAGCAATTCGTCTATACCGTAGGAGCGGTTGCACCCCAGGCATCGGTAAACGAGCTTCCCTGCGGTTTTCGGAAGAAGAAACGGTTGAATATCATCTGGAAAATCGTTGATTTTCATAGTTCGATCTTATGTATTCCGCCCATGTACGGGCACAGTTCTTCAGGGATGACAACGGAGCCGTCCGCTTGCTGGTAGTTTTCCAGAATGGCCGCAACCGTTCTTCCCACGGCGAGTCCCGAACCGTTCAATGTGTGAACGAGCGAGGTGCCTTTCTTGCCCTTGCGGCGGAATCGGATGTTGGTTCGCCTGGCTTGGAACGCTTCAAAATTGCTGCACGAAGAAATTTCCCGATAAACGCCCTGGGCGGGCATCCACACTTCGATGTCATACGTTTTTGCAGCTGAAAATCCGAGATCACCGGTACAGAGGGTAATCACCTGGTAGGGGAGTTTCAGGCGTTCCAATATGGTTTCCGCGTTGTGAAGCAGTTTTTCCAATTCAGCATAGGATGCTTCGGGAGTGGTCAGCTTGACCAGTTCCACTTTATTGAACTGGTGCTGGCGAATCAAGCCGCGGGTGTCCTTGCCATATGATCCGGCCTCCGAGCGAAAACAGGGCGTATAGGCCGTATACAAAACCGGCAGGTCCTCTTCATTAAGAACTTCTCCCTGGTGAATGTTGGTCACCGGGACTTCGGCCGTAGGAATCAGGAAATAGTTCCAGCCTTCGATTTTAAATAAATCTTCTTCAAATTTAGGCAGCTGTCCCGTATTGGTCATGCTCTGGGCATTCACCATGAAGGGTGGCAGGATTTCCGTGTATCCGTTTTCCGTGGTTTGAATGTCGAGCATGAAATTGATCAGGGCACGTTCGAGCCGTGCGCCGGCTCCTATGGATAGAGAAAACCGTGCACCGGTTATCTTGGCAGCCCGGTCGAAGTCGAGTATCCCCAGATGGTCGCCAATGTCCCAATGGGCTTTGGGCTCAAAATCAAATGCAGGCAGTTCGCCGACTTTTTTCTTCACCGGGTTGTCGGACGCATCCTGGCCTACGGGTACGGATGCATGGGGGATGTTGGGCAGTCCCAAAAGGAATTCTTCAATTTTGACAACATCTTTAGCCAAAGATTTGTCGAGTTCCTTTATGCGGGTTGAAACCTGGCGCATTTCTCCGATAAGTTCGTCGGCATTCTCGCCGGATTTTTTCATTCCGGCAATTTTATCGGAGACAACATTGCGGCGGTGTCTCAGTTCCTCAATTTCGAAAAGAATGGTTCTGCGCTGTGCGTCACTTGATTCGAACATTTCAAAATCGGCAGTGCCGCCCCGATTTGACAGGGCATTTTTCACTTCAGCTAAATTATCGCGGATAAATCTAATCTCCAGCATAATAAACCTTGTAAATATCGAGGGTTGGATCTGTTGTCCAATAGCCTTAATGCGGTTCAGGGTGATGTGATCATATGTGCTGTAAATAAATAGCCGCCCGCTCTGCAAGAGGTATCAGCTTACGGATTCCAACTATCACGCCCAAGAGGTTTAGTCAATGATTCAGTAGTTCTCGGTGAATTCGAGAAACTGTACCAGATGACCAACTGGAACACATTCCTAATTTATTTTTCGTAATGATTCACACTTCATTCAAAAGGGCCCCAGACAGC
>JAFDAT010000084.1 GCA_019313725.1 Deltaproteobacteria bacterium | reverse complement strand
AAGGATACGGTATCCTCGAAATCAGCCATGGTCTCCCCGGGAAACCCCACAATAATATCCGAGGTAATCGCCATCTGCGGACAAACCTCACGCAGCCTGCCCACTTTTTCCAGGTAGACTTCACGGGTGTATTTCCGGTTCATCCGTTTGAGAATTCGGTTAGACCCCGACTGAACCGGCAGATGCATGTGATGACACAATTTATCGAGACGGTGAAAAGCGCCGATCAAATCTTCGGAGAGATCTTGGGGATGTGATGTGGTGAACCGGATCCTGGCCAGCCCCTCGATCTCGTTTATTCGGGACAGAAGTTCCGCAAATGAGCAGAGCCCCTCTTTTTTACCGTAGCTGTTCACGTTCTGCCCGAGGAGCGTCACCTCCCGTACGCCGCTGCGGGCGAGCAGTTTAATTTCGCTGACGATACGATCCGGATTCCTGCTCGTCTCGCGCCCTCTCACATAGGGAACCACGCAATAGGCACAATAATTGTCGCATCCCCGCATGATGGTAACAAATTTCGATATCGCATCTGTCGGCGTAACCACAAGCTGCATCTCAGCCTCTTGGGGGAATTCCGACATTTCGACGTCCACGATCCGGCAGCGCTGATGGGCTATTTTTTTTATGGCCAGGGGCAGCCGGGACAGCGCGTGGGTGCCGAATACCAGATCTACATGCGGCATTCTTTTGAGTATCTGCCGGCCCTGCTGTTGTGCCACGCATCCGCCGACACCGATGATCAAATCAGCATTTTTCCGTTTGAGCCGGGACAGCCTGCCCAGAAAGCTGAAGGCTTTCTGTTCGGCTTTTTCCCGAATGGCGCAGGTGTTGGTGATTATCAGGTCGGCCGATTCGACAAATGGTGTTGGCTCATATCCCAAAGATCTCAGGCTGTTTTCGATCTGTTCCGAATCGTAAACATTCATCTGACAACCGATGGTATTAATGTATAGGCGTTTGCTCATGGTCACTCAACCAGCTGTTTTCGCCCGTGTAAAATGACTTTTTTGATATTGCGCACATCTATGCGCACATCGCCGAAAGAAGATGTTCCAAAGCAGGGGGTGTCATTCTCCACGGTCAGTTCAACCTGCGCCTGCCCCTTCAGGGATACAATGGCCGTTGCCTGGTTTTCCGCCATCACAAACAAAATAGAACGAATCTTTTCAAAGTCAATGGAAAGGTCCGCTTTTCCCAGTTTGCCGATCAGATAGGTCTGCCCGGCAAAGGAAAATTTTTCGAGTTCCATGGACACGTCGTCCTGGTCTACAAGTGTGACGGTGAAATTTTTATCCGGTTCGGGGGTTTTGATTGACGACGAATCCCCCATGGTTCCCATCCCCAGGGCCAAGCAACACATCCAGATAAACAGGACACCATACAATCTGCTCCTCATGTTAGCCTCTTCTTTGTATATGGCTCTATGAATATATCGCGTTTCAACTCTTTAATCAAAACATTAACATATTCATCACAACCATCAGGTATATTTATTGATATAACCCCACGTTCAGAATCAATAGTTGTCATATTGGCAATGCCGTCGTAGCCTTCGAAGATGAATTTCATAAAACCGATCTCGCGCCTGTCGACACGCAAATATTTATTTTTGCACTGCATGATAATAAATTTTCAGACACGGCCACCCGGAGCGAAGTCCGAACAACAGTCTATGGTTAGAAACTGTTACAATTATTTATAATTATATAAGATTTAATTATTAATTGAAAACATCTCAGTTGTAAAGCGCATTTGTTGTGATATAGATTTCCGTACTTATGAAAATGAACTGGGAATTCAAACAAACAGATCAGAATACCGTTCCCGAGTTGACCCGGCAACTCGGGTTTAACCCGGTAATTTCCAGGCTGCTCAACAACCGATCCATATACACTTTGGATGCCGTCCAACGGTTCCTGAGGCCTTCTTTTAAACATCTGCGCCCCCCCTTCCACCTTAAAGGTGTTGAAAAAGCCACCGCCCGTATTATTTCGGCGCTCAGAAAAAAAGAGAAAATTCTGGTCTTCGGTGATTATGACGTGGACGGCATCACGGCAACCTTTCTGATGTACCGGTTTTTGCGCTCAGCCGGTGCGCAGATATCATATTACATTCCCCACCGGATTACGGAAGGATACGGTCTGAAACCTGACCACATCTCCCCCTATGCCGTATCAAAAAATATTAATCTCATAATTACGGTAGATTGCGGGTCTGCCAGCCATGATGCTGTTTTTGAAGCGCAAAAACACGGCATCGATATTATCGTAACCGATCACCATGAACCTCCGGCTGAACTGCCCGAGGCACTGGCAGTAATAAATCCAAAACAAAGAGACTGTTCTGCGGGGCTTGAAGACCTTGCCGGGGTCGGGGTTGCTTTCTACCTAATCATCAGCCTGCGACTACGGCTGCGTAAGATCGGTTTTTGGCAGGACCGCCAGGAACCCAACCTGAAGGCGTTGTGTGATCTGGTGGCGCTGGGTACCGTCGCGGACATGGTACCCATGCTAAATGAAAATCGGATTCTGACCCGAGCCGGACTGGATGTGCTGCAGACCGGAGGTAACACCGGAATCAGGATGCTCATGCAACAGTGCGGGCTCGAAAGGCACCCTATCGATTCCGAAGATATCTCCTTTAAACTGGCCCCCCGACTAAACGCCGCCGGAAGGATTGAACATGCCGATGCAGCCATGGCACTGCTGGCTGCAGACAGCCCGGCCCAGGCAGCGCCCCTTGCGGAGCATCTCCACCAACTGAATCTAAAACGCCGGACCATGGAAAAAAATATCCTCGCAGGCATTGATGCACAATTGACCCGGCACCCGCTCGAGGCGATGAAAAAAATCATCCTGCTCTGCAGTCCCGACTGGCATGTGGGCATCCTGGGAATCGTAGCCTCCAGGCTGGTGAACCGCTATGCCTGCCCGGTGGTCATTCTGGCCCTGGAGGGCGATGTGGCCAAAGGGTCGGCGCGCAGTGTGCCCGGGATCAATCTTGCGCATCTATTTTCAGTATGTTCGGAGCACCTGATCTCGCACGGGGGGCATGCCATGGCAGCCGGGCTTCAAATCCGGACTGAAAATATCGAATCTTTCAGGAATGCGCTTGAGAAAAAGGTTGACAGCATCACGGACCGGGAAAAGGCAAAGCCCGTATTGCTGATCGATGGCGAACTGAGTTTCAAGGACATATCCCGGACGCTCATCGATGAGATGGAATTACTGAAACCATTTGGCGAAAAGAACCCTGCGCCCCTGTTCGTCGCAAATAATGTCCGCGTACTCGCCTCAAAATTACTGTCAGGCGGTCACCGGCGCATGTCTTTGGGGCAGACAGATGGACCGGTCCTTCAGGCCATCCATTTCAATCCAAAAGCCCATGCGGCGACCTTGAACCTTTTTAAAAAAATCGCCTACCGTCTGCAGCTGAACCGCTGGAACGGCCAGGAAAACATCCAGTTGGTTATCGAAGACATTTTAATTTAAAATGTATAATTAAGCGACAGTTCCAGCCCCCGATTTTCATACCGCGAGGCCAGGCTCACTTTGAGGTTTTTTCTCAGGTTTTCGATCCAGCGCCGCTCATTTTTACGATTGAACTTGTGTGCGCTGGCAACCGAGCCGTAAATGTTGCCGGCATAAAAGCCAAGTTCTACAAAGGTGATCACGCTGCCCAAGGCGTATAACTCGTTACTGAAGGATTCATAGGCAGCCCAGATCAATCCGCCATTGACCAGCAGCGCGATCAAGGCGTCCTGGTAGCGCCCACAGTAAAGATATCCCCCTCCCGGTATGATGGCCAGGGTTCCGGCAAGGGTCGGGCTTTTTCTCCTGACCTGCTGTTCTTCAGCCAGCGCTGTGGAAAGTTCCTGCAGTCTGTACGCAGTGCGGTTGTCCTGACTGATCAGGTCGAAAACCTTTTGGGCTTGCTCCCACTGTGCCAGCCTGACATAGATCCACCCCATTCGATAATAGGCTTCATCTCTGACCTGGACATCATCGCTGAGAACGGTAAGATTCCGCAGACTGGTGATAGCGGCGCCGGCCTGGTCACTTCTGGCATAACCCTCGCTGATCCTGAAGTGAGACCGGTCAGAATAACGCCCCTCGGGATAGCGGCGGATGAGCTTCTTGAAGGATGTGATTGAATCCGCATAGCTCCCGGCCTGCAGATAACACATGCCCACTTTGTACATAGCCGTTTCGACACTGCCGTGCCCGGGGAAGCGATAGATGAACCGTTTGTATTCACTGGCAGCCAGGAAGTACTCACCGTCGGCATAGAGCCTCTCGGCATACCCGAACTGGGTTTCGGCATCCGCACCTGCGCCCTGCCCTGCCGCAACGACGGTAGTCCCCACCCAAAAGATTACCAGCACCAACGCCTGGAATAACACGGCATGCTTGCGGGCTGTGCTCATGGGCGGCTCCACCAGAAATCGTTGCGCTGCAACGGATCGAAAGTATAGGTCTGCCGGTCAATCATGATATTCTCGGAAACATGCTTTTCATCCCTTCCGCAGCGCAACAGCCGATCACTGGTCATGACCCAGCCCTTGATGAAACCATGTTTCTTGAACGCCTGGGCACTGTATTCCGAACAGCTAGGATACATGGGACACCGGTGACCATCAGCCCTGGAAACAATCTGCCTGAAAAATTGAATCGGATAGGCCATGGGCCCTGTATCCGGTTCTGGGGTTCTGCTCACGGAAGGAGATTCATCGCCATACACCACCGGGCTCAGCGCTGCCAAAACGATAATGAAAATTAGAAATTGAAGTGTTTTTTTATTAAGCATTGATATAGCGGCGCAGCCGCGTTCCATAATTTTTCTGATCTATTCGCCAATGGCGAATAGATCAGAAAAATTATTATTTTTGGGTGACGCGCAGGACTTCCTCAATGGTGGTAACACCGTCCAAGACCTTTTGGATACCATCCCTGCGCAGGGAAACAAGATTCAGGCGCATCGCCTCCTCCTGGATACGGTTGGCATCAAATGATTTCAAAATCAGTCTTTTGAGACGACTTTCCAGCTCTAAAATTTCAAAGATGCCGATGCGACCGCGATATCCGGTGTTAAAGCAATGTTCACACCCCTTGGCCTTGAAAACAGTCGCCGCCTTGATTTCATCGGGCAGAATTCCGATGTTCTGCAGGGTCAGATCATCGGGCCGGTGGCGCTCTTTACACTTTTCACACAGCACGCGTATCAACCTTTGGGCGACAACGGCGATGACCGCAGACGAAATGAGAAACGGCTCGATGCCGATATCGACCAGTCTTGTTATCGCACCGGCTGAATCGTTTGTGTGAAGTGTTGAAAATACAAGATGACCGGTAAGCGCCGATTGCACGGCTATTTCAGCAGTTTCGTGATCACGAATTTCACCAACCAGAATCACGTCCGGATCCTGTCGGACAATAGATCGCAACCCCCGGGCGAAAGTAAGATCAATTTTGGGGTTGACCTGTATCTGACTAATGCCGTTGATCTGGTATTCGACCGGATCTTCAATGGTAATAATGTTGATATCCGGAGAATTGAGAGAAGACAGAATCGCGTAGAGGGTCGTTGTTTTGCCGCTGCCGGTAGGACCGGTCATCAAAATGATCCCGTTGGGTGCGGTCACCAGTTTTTCCATGGTGGCGAGTCTGTCCGGGTTAAGGCCCAGATCCGGTAGTTTCAGCAGAGAGCTGGTTTTGTTTAACAGCCTGAGAACCACCCGTTCCCCAAACGTGGTGGGGATCGTGGAAACCCGCACATCGATGTGCATGCTGCCGATTTTCACTTCCAACCGTCCATCCTGGGGCAGTCTTTTTTCGGCAATATTCATTTTGGCCATCACCTTTATCCTTGAGATAAGGGAAGCCTGGATCCACTTAGGCGGCGACAGCAGGTCATACAGGATGCCGTCCACCCGGTAACGCACCTTGAAACTGTCCTGGTAGGGCTCGATGTGAATGTCGCTGGCCCGGGCCTTTATGGACTGCGACAGGATGTGATTGACGAGTTTGATGATCGGGGCATCGCTGGTATCATCCAGCAGATCGGCGGTATCCTCGAGTTCGCCGATAATCATGCTGTCGTTTTCTTCCATGTCCTGAACCAGTTGTTCGGCAGAATCCCTGCTCATGTCATACGCAAAATTAATGGCGGCAATGATTTCATCTTTCGCGACCAGCACGACATCATAGGATTGCATGCTCAGGATCCCGGCCAGATCGTCCAGCGGCTGGAAATCAGCGGGATCATTGATGGCAATGGCAAATCCCGAATCGGTCATCTCCGGTCCTGAGGTTTCATTTTCCGTTCTTTGACCCGTATTGCCGGCAGGAAGCGTTTGATTTTCCAGAGGCAGCATGAGGTATTTTTTTAAAAACTGAATCGGAACCTTCTGGGTAACATCCCGCTGGATGTTCTGCATGGGGATCTTTTCCCAGACCGGGACCTGATACTGAATACCCCGGGCGGATAGAAGCTGGTCTTCAGAGATCAACATCTTGTCGAGTAAAATATCACCCACATCTCCGCCTTTTTCATCTTTGATCTTGAGCGCCTCGGACAGGTCGCTTTCGGAGATATTGAATTGTGATTTCAGAATCTGGGTAAGCTGCTGCATCATGATGTTTTCATAAAACGGGTTTGGTCTGTTTCGTTTTAACCACACGCTATAAAAAATTTATTCTGTATTCGAATTTTGGGTTCCATCGATAATCTGTTGCTGATAGACGGGGTCTTCGTCGTACAATTTGATGCTGCCCGTCCTTTTTTCGTCTATGAATCCCCGTTTGTTATTGTAGATAGCGGCCGCTTCGGCTTCATTCTCAATCACGTGCGGGGTCAGAAAAATATACAGGTTGGTTTTCTCCCGTGATTCCGAAACCGATTTGAAGGCCCATCCCAGCAGGGGGATATCCCCCAGGCAGGGAATCTTGTTCTCGGTTCTGGAAAACGAGTCATCGATCAGTCCCCCGAGAACGATAGTGTTCTTATCATTGACAATCACAGTGGTTTCAATGGTGCGTTTGAGGGTTGTAGGCCTGTCCGGTGACGTCGTGGCGAGTTCATCCAGCTTGGTTATCTCTTCGAAAATGTTCAACCTTACGAAGCGCTCCTTGCTGATATGCGGCGTAATCTTCAGGGTGATGCCCACATCCCTGTATTCATATGAACTGTATGTTTCCACACCGGTTTCGGCGGCCGAGCGTGTTTGAAAGGGAACATTTTTTCCCACGTTTATGGTGGCCTCTTCATTGTCGGTGGTCAACAACTGTGGTGTTGCCAGGATGTGAACGTCCTTGTCCTTTTTATAGGCCTGCACGACAGCGGCTATGCTCGGGAATTTGGCCCCGCCCACCTGGATGAACTCTCCCAGTACGCCCAGGGCAAGCCCGGGAGGGAAAGTACCCACCCCGGTGACACCACCACCAAGTCCGGCGATATTGCTGTACCCTGGATCCTGGCCGCTGAACCCGCCGCCGTAACCGGCGTCATACCCATCGTAGCTGGTTGTCCCAACTGCCGTCCACTCGGTTCCCAGGTTGAAATCCTTGTCCAGATTGACCTCCATGATCAGGCATTCGATATAGACCATGGAACGAGGAATATCCAATTTTTTGATAACGGTTTCCAAAAAGAGGTAATCCTCCTTCTCGGCCATGATAATCAGACTGTTGGTGGCTTTATCCGCCTTGATGACCACCCCGCTTGAGATTATCGGTGCTTTTTTGGGATCCTTGGATGTCGCCGCCGTGCTTTTCTGGGTGGGCAGTTCCTGGAGAACCTTGGCCAGTTCCTCGGCAACCGCATTCTCAAGATAGTAGACATGAATGCCCTCCTTGCCCTTGGGGGTCTCCTTGTCCAGCATGGCTACCAGTTCCTTGATACGGTATGTGTTGGTCTTGCTGGCCAGTATGATCAAGGTGTTGGTACGGTCATCGGCCACAAAATTAACCGTATCCAGGGCGGCATCTTTTTTGGATTTTGTCTTACGGACCGTGAATACGGACTGCAGTATTTTTACCAGATCCTTTGAGTTGGCATGCGTCAGCGGCAGAATCGTCAATTCCTGACCGATCCCCATAACATCGATGCTCGCTACGATTTTCTGCAGACGCCTGATGTTGGAATAGACATCCGTGACAATAAGCATGTTGGTCGGCGGGTAATCCAGAATGACACTGCTCTTGGATACCAGCGGTGACAGCAACTTTTTTACCGCGCTGGGGTTGGCGTATTTCAAAGGGATCAACTGGGTTACCACCTTGTCCTCGGCAATACCGCTTTCCTCCCTGAGCCGTGTCTCGATATTTTTAGAACGGGCGTCCGGGGCCGGAACGATCTTGATGATCTTGCCGGCCTTAACCGTGGTAAATCCATGTACCTCGAGAACGGATTCAAACACCCGGTAAGCTTCGCTGACTGAAATTTTCGAAGGCGATATGATGGTAACCTTGCCTTTGACGCGTTGGTCAACGATGAAATTTTTACCGGTCATTTCACTGATGAACTTAATCAGGACGTTGATATCCACACTGTTGAAATCGATGGACACAGGCTGAGATGGTTTGAGTCGTTTCGATGACACCGCACGCTCTTGGACCGGTGCCTTATTCTCATTGTCCTGGGCCATGGCCAGGCATGGCAGCATGAATCCCCACACACAGCCGGCGACGGCAAGAATTTTCAACCAACTCCGGAATGGTTTCTCCATGATACGTTTGGTTCTAGAAATTGTTTTCAAATCAATTTTCCTTATTATTTGATCAGCCGGGTTTCACAAATTCGCCTTCGGCAAATTTATTATCCTTCAATTTTATAGTCGATGGTTCTGATTTGTCCCCTTCTCCGAATCTGGACCTGTGCGCCCGTTGCCGACTGCAAACTCTGATAGAGCTTCAGCGCATCGTCCACGGTCTCAATATTGTTGCCGTCCACGCCAACGATGACATCGCCGTTTCTCAATCCCATTTCACTGAATATCGATTTGGAACGGATACCGGATATGGTGAGACCATCAGGTTTGCCATTCTTGAAATGAGGTCGGATGCGAATCTGTTTCATCAACGTGTTCAGGTCGTTTACGGCCGCATCGATTTTTTCGCGTTTCAGGGTGATATTGGTCTGGACCGGGTTGGTATTCAGTCTTGGTGAAGCACCGGACCGCCGGGTGCCGGTACTCTTCATTTTTTCCATATCCAGAACTTCATAAGTACCGTCCACGTCCAGGATTATTTTGTTACGGTGGATCTCTTTCACGATGGCATTTTGAATCGTGTCATTTACCCTGTACAGGGTCTGCCTTCTCAGTTTGGTGTCCTCGACAACCGCATAGGATTCACTGGCTGCGCCGGTAACGGTTCCCCACAGTTTCAATTTAAGATCGGTCTGTTTCAACGCGGCGATTTCTACTTTTTCCTGCACGGCTTCCCCGGCGCTCTCTTTTTTAATGCGAAAAAGATTGCGTTCGTTGATGTGCCGGTATTCACCCATGGGTTTACGGGCTTCTTTATCAATCGAAGGCGCATTATCACCTGCGACCATCCTGGGATTTTCAGTAATGAGTATGGATGCAGCCGTCTGGTAAAAGATGCTGACGCCGAAATAAACCGCTCCGGTAATGAGCAGATAATTAATGATGGTTAAATAGATTCTCATCGCAATGAAAATTTCGGTTTTTCGATTGTTCCGTATAGTTTGACCGGATAGCCTTTGTCCCCTGCCTTTTTGGAAGGCAAAAGGCTTTTGGGCAGCACTTTATTCAAACTGGCCATCAAAAGATGGTGCGGCAGAACAGTACCCTTGAATTCCAGGCGGCTCCTTCCGATCGGTTTCCTGAAGAGGATCACGCCGCTCACGCTCCCATCAACCTGGCTGCCCGTGATTTCACAGCGTTTGAGTTTCAGTGACCGCTTGTCGACGATCAACTCGGCATCGACCCTTTCAAAATCCACGTTGCTGATATTGAGAACCGGATTGGTAAGGCCCACTTCTCCATCAACGACCTGCATGCTGACATTCAACCGACCGGCGGCGGCCTTTTCACTGCTGTACCCGATGGTGCTGTGCAGGACACCGGCTATTTTTCGGCCGAAAAAGGTTTGAAGATAGTTGTGGTCTTCAAGCCGGATACCGGTCAGCTCGGCGGATGCCTTAACCCGGTATGAGGGTTGAGCCGGTTGTAATTCAATCGTGCCGCTGACCTTCCCGCCGTATGCCCTGCCGGTGAAGCGTATCGTTTTTTCTGACCCAAAAATGGACAGGTAACGCGGGCGGACGCGCAGGTGTTCCAGGTCTGCCCACGTGTCTCCACGGTATGCGATGGAGACCGAATCAAACTTCAATCCCAGGGGGAAAACGGGCTTGACGGTTTCCATGGTCACGGTATAGCCGGGATACTGTTTTCCCAGATAACCGGAAATATACTCTTTGGCGGCATCCGATGGAAACAGCACATAGAGGAACAAAACCGTAATCCCAAGTACATAGCCGGGATATAAGACCCATCTTCTAATTCTTTTCATGAATTAAACTTCAAGCGTTTCTACCTGCAGAACGACGTTTAAAATCCCTTCCTTATCATCGCTTTTGGTCAGGGAAAGCCTCTTGATACTGACCATGTTTTTAGAAGTCTCGATTTTATAAAGATAACGGGTAATCTGTTCCAGGGTCAGGCCTTTCAACTTCAT
>JAFDAT010000083.1:10735-15274 GCA_019313725.1 Deltaproteobacteria bacterium | reverse complement strand
TGCTTTTTCAAAATCAGGATGCGCCTGTAAAAAAACTTTGTGTTATTTGTGTCTTTGTGGTTTCCATTAGAAACGGTCAGGCATGAAAATTCGTTGAATCATCTCCCGATCAGTTGTAGTATTGTTGGATTGAGTGATCCAAATCGAAATCGGGATCGCTATCGATAAAATCATAGGAAAGGAGGCCTCATGGTGCAGCAAAAAGAAGAGACGATCCAGATTTACCGCGGGTGGGACGAATTCTACCACCAGGAAATCGGCGGCAAACTCGATATTTTTTCTAAAAACGGGCGGCTGTTCGATGTCATTTTTGCCCAGCAGTTTGACCGATCATTTCTTGATTCCATGTGCAGCCTTGCCAGTCAGATCCGTCTCCTGGCCAAAACAAAAACCGGTGCCGACAAACTGAGCGGTCTCCTGAACCACAAACGCGCCATGCTCTATTTTGTGCAGCCCTCCACCCGGACATTTATTTCTTTTTTAAACGCTTGTCACATACTGGGCATAAAAACGTCCGAAATCCGCGGTACGACCACCAGTTCGGAGGTCAAGGGCGAATCACCGGAAGATACCATCCGGACATTCGCCAGTTATGTCGACCTGATCATTGCCAGGCATCCGGTGGAAGGCTTTGCCGAAAAAACGGCCTGGGTGCTCAACCGGACCGAACGTCCGGTATCCGTCATCAACGGCGGCTCAGGTCCTGACCAGCATCCCACCCAGGCCCTGCTTGATATATACACCCTGGAGCGTTCGTTTGAGCACATCGGCGGGCTTGACGGCAAAAAAATAGCTATGGTGGGCGATTTAAAACGGGGCAGGACGGTCCGTTCGCTCAGCTACCTGATGAAAAACTACCGGGACATCCAGCTCTATTTCGTGGCCCCGGAAGTATTCAGGATGAAAGACGACATCAAGGATTTTCTGAAAAAACATGACATCCCCTTTTTTGAAACTGAAGATTTTGCAAGCGTGAAACCGGTGGTCGACGCCATCTACATGACCCGTATCCAAAAAGAGTATGCCGAAACCCCTTCCAAAGAAACCGATGTCTATCCGGAGTTCCACATCACCCGCGACGATCTCGGTATTATCCAATCCCACTGTATCATCATGCATCCCCTGCCCCGCCGCTACGAGATCGAGATCGAGGTGGATAACGACCCCAGGGCCGTATACTGGCGCCAGGAACGCAACGGCATGTGGATCCGGGCAGCGCTGATTGCCTACCTGTTCGGGGTTGACGAAGAAATTATGTATGAATTCAGATAAATTTTCTTACCCATCTGTTCATTCAAATCTCTAAATTATCGACATCCGGAACACATTCAATGAAAATTTATCTGTTGAACTGAGGTGCAGGGGTTCCACCCTGCCAACCCAGGTTGACTTAAGCTATTATTGGCTTATTTTTTGTTACCGGTACAAAAAGGAGCGACTTAAAAAAATGCATCAAAAAGAACAAAAAGAACCGCGCAGTACGGATGCTGAACAGACACCCTCTTTTTTCCAGAAGTGGCAGGTTGCCACGCGGCCTTTCGCACTTCCGGCATCGACCATGTCGGTCGTATTCGGCACGGTTCTGGCCGTTACCATCGGTGGCGCTGATTTTGACGCTGGACTGTTTCTGGCCGCCTTCTTCGGCATGGCTTTTCTGCACACCGGGAGCAATCTCCTGAACGATGTGTTCGACTTTAAAAAAGGCCTCGACAAGCAGGTCAACCCGGTCAGCGGGGCCGTGGTCAGGGGTTGGATTACACCGGGTGAAGCCCTCAAGGGGAGCACGCTGTTCCTTGCTGCCGGTACCCTTATCGGCCTCTATCTCGTCAGTCGGATTGGGGCACCTGTCTTCTGGATCGGCCTTGTGGGCGTACTCATCGGCATTTTGTACACCTGGGGGCCGCTGCCCTTGAAGTTCAATGCCCTGGGCGACCTGGCTGTTTTTTTGAACTTCGGGTTGCTCGGTTCCCTGGGGGCCTGGACCGTGCAAACAGGATCGCTTGCCTGGACGCCGGCCATATGGGCTGTCCCCATGTCGCTGCTGGTCGTGGGCATCCTGCATGCCAACAACTGGCGGGACATCAAACCGGACAAAAGTGGGGGGATCCAAACTGTGGCCAGTGTGCTTGGGGACGGAAGATCTGAAGCTTATTACCGTTTCCTCCTCCTTTTTCCCTTTGCCTTCATTCTTCTGGTGATCATGCTCTCATGGGCTGACGGACTGCGCCCACGCATGCCGTTGACATTCCTGATCACATTTATCGTCATCCCCAAGGCGCTTACGCTTATAAAAAAGGGAAAAAAACGTTTCACCCCGGATCAGCCCCAGGATTTCATCGCTCTGGATGGTGAAACCGCCCAACTCAACCTGCTGTTTGGTATATTGTGCACGGCAGCGCTGGGTCTTGACGCCCTGCTGACAGCCGTTATCTGAAAGTGCCACTGCCCATGAATACAAAAAACCTCACCCGCAACGTCTCCTGGCTGGCCATCGCCCTCTTCATCCCGCTTTTTGTCACTCGTGGCTTTGGACAATTCGATTTCTGGTGGTGGATGGCCCTTAACATCGCCATTTTACTGATTATCGCCGCAACATTTGACCCTGGCTGGCGGAGTGATGTATCCAAGGACCTGAAAGAACGGGTATTGCAAAAAATCGGCATTGGCCTGCTATCTGCACTGGGCCTCTATGTTGTTTTTTATATCGGCAACGTTGTGTCCCGGACGATATTCACCTTTGCCCAAAGCGGTATCGAAAATGTCTACGCCTTCAAGGAGAGCGCACCCCCCTTACGTATCGCCCTTTTGATGCTGTTGCTCATCGGCCCCGGCGAAGAACTGTTCTGGAGAGGATTTCTGCAACGCCGTTTTCAGATGGAAAAAGGACCCTTTAGGGGATTTCTCCTGGCAACCCTGCTCTACACAGCTGTTCACCTGGGCAGCGGTAACGTCATGCTGGTGCTCGCTGCCGGAATCTGCGGGTTGTTCTGGGGGTTTCTCTATCTCCGCACAGGCTCCCTGCTGCTGAATGTGGTCAGCCACACCGTCTGGGATGTCACCATTTTTCTCCTTTTTCCGATGCATGGATAGGGATGGCCTGAGATGAAAATTCTGACGGTATCCGATCGGGTCGAACCGGCCCTTCAGACCCAAGACACGGCCCAGCAGGCCGCCGGGACGGACCTGATCCTGGCCTGTGGCGATCTGCCACCGGAATACCTGACCCAGCTCACGACATTGCTGCGGGCACCGCTGTACTACGTCAAAGGCAATCACGACATCCGCTACGCAGCCAAACCTCCGGGGGGCTGCCTTGACATTCACGCCAAAATCGTTCATTTCAACGGTATAAAGATCCTGGGTCTGGGCGGATCACGCTGGTACAACGGCGGACCGAACCAGTACACCGAAAATCAGATGAAATGGACCGTGTGGAAACTCCACCTGCTTCTCTGGTGGAACAAGGGTGTTGACATTGTCATCACCCATGCACCGCCAAGACATGTGCATGATGCCGAAGACCGATGCCACCGGGGGTTCAAAAGCTTTCACGCGATCATCAGGCGTTTCGCTCCGGCCTACTTTATTCACGGGCACATTCATGCCCGCTTCGATAATTCTTCCGACCGTTTGACAACCATAAACCGGACCAAGGTGATCAACAGTTATGGACATTACCTTTTTGAAATCGATACTGACCGGGCGCCGGCATAAGAAAAAAAACAGCTTGAGGCAGAATCGGGTGGAAATGGAAACCCGCTCCTTCCGCGACGATCAGGTCAACGAAAAAGCCTTTGATACCATCAACCGGGGTGTCTGTGAAGTCCGCCTGGATCATATCGTGGGGAGTGTCGGCCGTTACCATGACTTTGACGGTAAATTCAGGATCAAGTCTCATGTACCCTCGGACCGGCTGCAGAAGATAAAAGAGGCCATGCGCGGGGGCAATCCCCTGCCGCCGGTGAAACTGTATCAGATCAAGGATGAGTACTACGTGCTGGACGGCAACCACCGGGTGGCGGCAGCCAAAGAGTTCGGGTATGATAAAATCAGCGCGCGAATCCTTGAATTTATCCCGTCCAGCAATACGTTTGAAAATATACTGTATCGGGAAAAAAGCGCATTCAAGGAAGAAACCGGGCTGACCGAACCCATCGATCTGACTGAAATCGGGCAGTACGAATACCTGAATCAGCAAATCCAATCCCACCGGGATTACCTGAAACGCACCTCCGGTGAACGCGTCCCGTATGCCCAGGCTGCAGAAGACTGGTATCACACCATATACACGCCGTTGACCGGAATTATAAAAAAAAGCGGCCTGCTCGACCACTTTTCCGAACGAACGGCTGCAGACCTCTACGCTTATATTTCCTTCCACCAGTGGGAAAAAGGACGCCGGCGCAAATACGGAATCGGGCTGGACAAACTGATCCCTAAAGATATGGAGGCTTTCAGACAAAAAATGGCGAACATAAAAGAGCGCGAATATCCGGAAATGAAGCGGGGCATCACGGCTTTCGTCCTGATTACGGTCAA
>JAFDAT010000083.1:0-10701 GCA_019313725.1 Deltaproteobacteria bacterium | reverse complement strand
CCGGATCATGGATAAACTGTACCTGCTTAAAGAGGTCCAGGAGATCCATTCGGTTCACGGAGAGGTGGACATCCTGGTTAAAGTTGTTTTGACCCGGGACCTGTTGACGTCCGATGCGGAGATCATCGGAGATTTTGTACACGAAAATATCCGGGGCATTTCCGGCGTGGGCAGCACGCGGACGTTGATACCCGGGTATTCCAAAATAAAAGCCCAAACCGGATAAACCGGTTGAAAATCCCGCATCGCGGGTAAATTCTAATATCGAATATCAAAATACTAAACAATTTCAGTAGATTTCGTACTTCACCAGCCTGCCGTCCAACCCCGCGTTTCTCAGCGGCTTTTTCCAGGAGGGCCTGAGCCCGACACACTTCAGCATTTCCCTGTTTCCGAAATAAATAAACGCCTGGGATCCCTGGCAGCGTTTTTTCAGGAAATCTCCCAACGATTTGTAAAAAAGCTTAAGATCACCCGTTTCCTGCAACCGTATGCCGTAGGGCGGATTGCACAGAATCACCCTGTTTTCAAGCCCCGGCAGATCACGAAAGTCATTACGGGAAAGGGATATCCTTTGGCCATGGGGGAGCCTGCGGCAGTTTATACCGGACGCCTTAACCGCGTGTCGTTCAATATCGCTACCGGCGATCAACCCCTCTGGCAGCTCTGCAATCCGGACGTCCGCCTCACTTTTGACATTATGCCAGACCTGCCGGTTGAAGTCCGGCAGAAATCGGAAACCAAAATCTCTTCTTAAAAAGCCCGCGGGCGTGCCGCAGGCCAGCATGGCGGCCTCACATAAGAGGGTTCCCGATCCGCACATGGGGTCGTAAACCGGCTTTTGACCGTCCCATTCGGAAAGTGTCAGCATGGCAGCAGCCACGATCTCCTGCATGGACGTCTCAACGGGCTCCCGCCGGTACCCGCGACGATGGAGCGAGCCACCCGAGGTGTCGAGACTTATAGTTCCCTGGTTCTTTTCAATATGCAGGTTGAGCCAGACATCGGGTTCCCGCTTGTCCACGTCAGGCCGCTTGCCAAACCGATCCCGGAAATAATCGGCCACCCCATCTTTAAGGCAGAGGGCCGCAAATTTTGAATGGTGCAGATTGGCATTTCCCGATACATTGGCGAATATACCGAAGGTATTGTTGACGCTGAAACAGGCCCCCCAGTCGATCGATCGGGCGGCTCTGTAGAGATCATCGCGGTTGCGGCAATGAAATGAAGACAGGGGCGCCAGCACGCGTGTAATCAGACGTGCCTGATAATTGACGGCATACAGCGTTTCCGGGGTGGCACTGAAATAGAGACCACGATACCCTTTCCTTATATTTCCGCAACCCAAGGCTTCGAGTTCCCCGGCAGCCAGGGGCTCGATCCCGCCCGGTGTCTGGCAGAAATAGGTGTGGGTCTGTTGATAGAGAAATGAACGCATAAAATCAAAGATTGCAACTTCTATTAAGCGGAGAACTTGATGAGCAAATAGTTAAATTATAAAATTAGATCATACAACATAACTTATTAATTATTATTGTTTTTACAATTCTCTTGTTTTAAGAAACTCGATATCGGGCCAGGCTTCCTGGCTGAATCCCAACTGCCACTCACTGGTCGTCAGAAATGAAAGGCTGCCTTCGGCGTCCCTGGCCATGTTGGCCTGGTTGTTCTTCTCGAATTCAGCCAGTATCTTAGGATCTTTGCAGTCTACCCATCGGGCCACACTGAAATTCACGGGTTCATATTCGGCATCAACACCATATTCTGTCTTGAGGCGCGCCATGGTCACATCAAACTGCAGGACTCCCACGGCCCCGAGTATGTAGTCATTTCTGGAAAGGGGCCTGTACACCTGGATGGCTCCCTCTTCCGACAGTTGCATCAGTCCTTTTTGCAGATGTTTCATTTTTAGGGGGTTCTTCAGGCGTACACGCCTGAAATGTTCAGGGGCAAAATTGGGGACCCCGTTAAATTTCAAAGGCTCCTTGTCGGTGAACGTATCACCGATCTTGATGGTTCCGTGATTGTGGATGCCGATGATATCACCGGGATAGGCCTCCTCCACATTCTCCCGGTCTTGAGCCATGAACATAGTGGCATTCGCCAGGATAACCCCCTTGCCGATGCGGTGATGAATGACTTTCATACCACGCTGAAATTTTCCGGAACATATCCGCACGAAGGCAATCCTGTCCCGATGAGCCGGGTCCATGTTGGCCTGTATTTTAAACGTGAATCCTGAAAAGGCCTCTTCATACGGTGAAACATCCCGCGAGGCCGCCTCTCTTGTACCCGGATGGGGGGCCATCTCCACAAAGGCATCCAGCATTTCCTTTACGCCGAAGTTGTTGACGGCACTTCCGAAAAAAACCGGCGTCTGGCTGCCCTTGAGGTACTGATCGATATCCAGAGGGTCTGTCGCCCCCTCGATGAGTTCCACATCCCCCCGCAATTCATCCGCCTGATTGCCCAGAATTTCGTCAAGTGCGGGGTCCGTCAGATCGGTGATGACGACCCCCTCCCGGTCGGCTTTGTAACTGCCGGGCTTGAACAGGTGCAGCTGCTGCTGGTAAAAGTTATAGACACCCCGGAAGCTTTTTCCCATGCCAATGGGCCATGACAGCGGGGTGCATTCAATCTGCAGTTTCTCCTCGATATCGTCCAGGATGTCCAGCGGGGTCAAACCCTCGCGATCGAGTTTATTGATGAACGTTATGATCGGCGTGTTGCGCATGCGACAGACTTCCATTAGTTTTTCAGTCTGGGGCTCCACCCCTTTTGCGCTGTCGATGACCATGAGCGCACTGTCGACAGCCGTCAACACCCGGTAAGTGTCCTCGGAAAAGTCCTGGTGTCCCGGCGTGTCCAGAAGGTTAATCTCCAGCCCCCGGTAATTGAACTTCATCACCGAGGATGTGACCGAAATGCCCCTCTCCTTTTCGATGGACATCCAGTCGCTGGTTGCGTACCGTTGGGCTTTCCTGGCCTTTACGGCACCGGCCTGCTGAATCGCTCCGCCAAATAACAGCAATTTTTCAGTCAGCGTGGTCTTGCCTGCATCCGGATGGCTGATAATGCCGAACGTGCGCCTCCGTTCCACTTCATTTTTATACTTCGAATTCATCTCTATCTTCCCGCATGCTCTTATTTAAAAAGGGGCATCGCCTCGCCCACCGATATGTACCGTTTGTCCTTGTTATACTCCGGTTGCATAAGTATTAAAAATATATCCGATTTTGCATTTGTAAAGCATTATACCGGTTGCCATAAATATATCTGATTGCACCTGCTGGCGTTCAAAATATTTTATAGGTTTGTAATCATTAGGTTATTTAATAAAGACAACCGCTATTGAATTGATAACAATAAAACTCTCAAATGAATTGCATCACAGGAATGAAGTGTGTAAAACTGGCTAAGGTATTGACAACCATTTATATATACACATTAGAAACAGTATTGAGTACGGGCTTGTGTTCAATATCGTGCATAGGCGCACCAGTACAGTACTTGAAAACGATCGCCTGTTTCTAATGAATCGGAGGAAGTCAATGAACAGGCCCGGCAAACGCCCCCTGACACCGGCTTATGTCATTTTTTATATTCTCTTTTCGCCTGACACCTGGCGGGTATTGGCGGGCGTGGCGCTGGCACTGCTTTTTACACCTTATATCCTGCCGCCCGATCTGTCCCAGGGCGGTCGTGTCATGCTGTATATCATGATCACCGCCATCGGGTGGGCCCTCAGTGCCAAGCCCGCACACTGGATGGCGGGACAGTTGAAGAAATTAATCCTTGGAAATAAGTAGATGCCCGGGGCCAAAGGACCAGTTCTTTAATACTGGATACCCCTGCACCGGACCTGGATGCCAAAGCCATAGCGCTATTCGACAGGTATGCATTGGGTAAGAAAACAAAGGGAGCCCGGGGCATGCTGTTCCTGGTCGACCCGCGGGGTAAAGCCGTGCGCCTGGAAACAGGTTATGACCTGGAAGGCATGTTTACCGACGCCTTTACCGGATACGTGGAACGGGAACAGATGCGGCCCTTTTTTGCAGCCGGCAAAATCGGTCCTGGAATAGAAGCAACCGTGGAGCTATTGGTGGCAAAAGCCTTGCAGGCCATTAAGACAGGGGAATTCGTGGTAGACCAGGAGAATACAGTCCAGGGGGAACATCTCTCCGGGGGCGCCGGTGCCAGAACCGGTATCCAGATAGGCGACCAGATCCCACCCAAAACGCGGTCTTCCCATGCAGACAATTTCGCCCCCCAGCCAACCCCCTTACAGACACTTGAAAGGTATATGCAGGCTCTCAGGCAACACATCAAGGACCCGGATCTGGGCATCTACTCACCAGAGACCAGGGATTTTTTCAGACAGTGGGTCGTTACCAACGCCCAGCAGGACAATGAGCTGAAAGGGCTTGAAAACGTCTTGGGAAAAGCACAGCCCCGGGTTCGGGACCAACTGGCGGTAATTCGTTTCCCCGTCGAGGATCGCGGGGCTTCACCCTATTTTCTGGAACTGGGTGAAAAGGGCTGGATGCTGGACTTCCATTCCATGAACCAGCTGGTTCGATTCAACCACAAAAACCAATGGCATTTCATTAAAACCGATCACAGGTTCGCATTTGCCTTCACCGATCTGCGCTTTGACAAGCACGGTTTTCCCCATAGGACGCGCTGAGAGTTATGGCTGTCAGCGCATTGTTTTAAGCTGTTAGTCAACGTCTAAAAGTTAATAACCAGCACGAACTGTAAACAATCAACCTACATATTTAATTAGTTTAATTACTGAAATATCCTAAAACTGTCGATCCCCCTACCACCGCATAATATTTTTCGTTCATCATTCGATGTTGGACGTTCGATGTTCGATGTTAATCCCTTTGGCATTAACCAGCTCGCCGACAAAACTGCCCACAACCACCTTACTCTTGAGCTTGACCGGAATCCGCCTGTGGTCGGCGGTCACCCAAACCTGGATTGTAGCGTCCTTGCTCTCTTTGAACACACCGCCGATATGTTTCAGATCGGGCACAATCAGAAAGGTGTCATAGTATCGATCGGCCACCTTGATGGTTTCGCGCCTGACGACATGGGCCACACCGACAACATTTTTACGGCCGTCCGTAATCGGCCTGGAGATATCGGATCCAGGCACCATCTCCATAAGGCGGGTAAAATAAAAGGCAGACAGAGGGTCGAAGGAACCTGGCATAAGATCGATAATCTCTTTCTCTTTGCCTTTGCGTTCGTACTGGGCCTGGTTCCTGTCCCAATCGAAATTAACCTCGACATCTCTTTTATAGCCGCCTTCGCGCTGTTTCTTTTTGAAAAACAGACTATGCACCATAGCCGCATCGGCATATGCATCCATTCGATCGCGTACCTTATAGAAAACGTCGACAAAAGCATTGGATTTCGCCCTCATTACAAAATGATATGCCGGCTCCCCGTCCACCTCGGCCATGGGGTAAACCTCCAGCATACCCTCCCCTGCCGGGATGACCCCCCATTTTAGAACATAGGTCAATCGCTCGCCCGGTTTAAACGGGTGGTCCTCAGCGCGGACCGGGGCGTGGGCCGAGCAGATGATGACCATCCATGCGACCAACCCGACTCCAATTTTTTTATATAATTCAATGTGTTCGGTATTCATTACGCCTTCTCGTGAAAATGTCGTATTCAATCAATTGAAAGATAATCCTTTCTATACTTTTGTCATTAACTATTTGTGCCTATTCATTGACAATTCATTCCATTTGCAGGATAGAGCCGGCTTGGAGGTTCAGCACTCTTTGCATTTTACAAGGAAAGACGCTAACTTTATTCCAACAATAAAAAGGAGGTTGATAAAAAATGGCCCTAAGTACAGAAATCGCCCAGTTAGACGCGACAGCTCAGGCGGAATTGGTTCGCCACAAAGAATTAAAAACCCATCGAACTGGTGGAAGCGGCTATCGAGCGCATCGAAAAAGTGAACCCGAAACTAAATGCGGTGATAACACCACTGTATGACAGCGCGCAAATTGCTGCCCGCTCGAAGATACCGGACGGAAAATTTACAGGAGTCCCCTTTTTATTAAAGGAATGGCCAGCATGGCTCATGCTAATGACGGAGGCGGATCCATCCGGATTCCGGCTTCTTGCTGCGGGGTATTCGGCATGAAACCGACCCGGGCACGCAACCCCCTGGGACCCGATTTTGGCGACATCATCTCCGGAATGGTGTGCGAACACGCCGTTACCCGGTCCGTGCGCGACTCTGCCGCACTCCTGGATGCCACAGCAGGGCCTGATGTGGGCGACCCATACTGGGGGGCACCGCCGCCGGCACGACCCTTTGCAGATGAAGTCAATGCCGAGCCCGGTAGAAAGATTATGATGTGCTGCTGACGCCTGTCCTGGCCGAACCACCCGTTGACCTGGGGACATTTGATGCTCCCCAGGACAATCCCATGGCCGCCTGGGATCGTGTGGTACAGTTCGCGCCCTACACGGCCATGTTTAACGCCACCGGCCAGCCGGCCATGTCTGTACCCCTCTACTGGACTTCGGATGGTCTTCCCATCGGCTCCCACTTTGTCGGGCGCTTCGGCGATGAAGCCACGCTTTTTCAGCTGGCGGCCCAGCTTGAAAAGGCACGACCCTGGATGAATCGCCGCCCCCCGGTTTCGGCGTTCTAATTTTACACTATTATTGAGTTATTACCCTGGGTTTGCACGGTTTGGAGACTTTCATGTGTAAAGCATTAAAGGGCCGTCAAGTAGATACCCGGGTCCAGAGGGCCCGGCACTGGATGCTCCCTGGAAAGGAGTATCTACGCCATAACATATAATTTTAGATCACTTGACACTTTAAATTATTTTTTTTGGCAGAGCCTAATGGCTCTGACCTGGCCCAAAGGAATAGGTTTTTAATGCTGGAATAAAGATTTATTGGCGACCCCGATGCAGTTTCTACAGGGCTGAAGCCCTGGCCTACATTGATAATGGCTGATGGTTAAGATATTACCTTGTTCAAGTAGACCAGTATATGTAGCCTAGGGATTTATCCCTGCTGAAACCAATTGCGGAATTAGCCGTTAAGTCCGGCCGGCCAGCACAGCAGCTTTCAATTCTTTACCGTTTTTAGGCGGTGCCTGAAAATCGGGCTTGTTGACCATGGTTATAGCTTCCGAGGGACAGCCGGTGGCGCACACGGCACAGCCGAAACAGCGGTCAAAATCAACCACCGGCACATCATCATCGCCCATGGTGAGCGCCTCGGGCGGACATCGATCGATACAGGTCTCACAGGCCACACACAGTTCGGCATCAAAGCGGGGATCAAAACCGGAGTTGAAAAATATCCCGGGTCTGGATTTGGCCAAAGCATTTTTCACTGCCACGCAGTGCCATCGGTCGCAATTTCAGAGAAAGCCGATGTCCTCCGTGGTATTCTGGCTCATGTGAATCAGGCCGGCCTCTTCAGCCCGAGCCACGATTTCCCTGGCTTCGGTCTTGGTCACCATTCGGGTGCCCAGCCGATCAGCCGTATACTGCGCTCCCATGCCGAACGACATGCACACGTCGTTGGGCATGCCATGCGTGTCTTCGCCTCGCAGGGATGCGGCATGACGGCAAAAACAGGTGCCCACGGCAATGTCATCGTATTTGTCGATAAAGGTCTGCACCTGGTCGTAGGTGTGCACCTGGTTGCCGGCTTCGATGGTTTTGTCCACCGTAATAACCCGGACCGCCGGAAAATTGTTGGTTACAGGACCGATTTTGGCATCAAAGGCCTTTTCATACGCATGGATAACCCGGGCGATCTTTTTGTCCCGTTCGCTCGTTTTGCCCGACATAAACTGAAATTCCAGGATCCCGGGCATGAAACGCGCACTCTGGTAATACTGGGTGCCCTCCATTTTCACGGCCATACAGAGTCCCTTGTTGGCCATGGCTTCGAGAATCGTTTCGATTTCCGAAGCTTCCCGGCTAATTTCGCCAGCCAGGCCAACCGCCGTAAACGGCCCCCTCGGCATGGCGTTGTTAACTTCGGCCTCTTCGGGAGTGAACAGCACTTCCGCCATAGCGTAGAATTCCGGAATATCCATACCGGCATATCCACCGCCGCGCTTTTTCATCACTTCGAGCAAATCCTTGTAGATACCCTGACTCATTTTTAACACTCCTCTTGTATTTTTTCCTTATTAATCAGCTTACACCCATGCAATTTTCGGATCATTGCGCAGCGGTAGCCGGTGGTATTTAAACTTAGGGCGGCCTATCAATAAGGCCCCGATGCTCGCATGATCTTCCGGAATTGCAAGGGCCTGCTTCAATGGCGGCCACTTATTTATGGCAAAGTTAAGGTAGCCTGCCCAACAGGCACCCAGGCCGAAAGAAAATGCCGCCAGTTCCAGATAGGTCATCGCAATAATCCCGTCCTCCGTCGGCGTTCCCGTTTGTTTCGGCGCATGAACGATAATCGCATGGGGTGCTTTCCGACAGATGATGTCATTACCCGATTTATGAATGTCCACGAGCTCCTGCAGTTCCAATTCCGCGGCCATATCGGGTTTTTTCACGATAACGGATTGCATCCATTCGATAACCATATCACTCAGGGTCTGCACCTTGCCGGGGCTGTACACCACACTCCATTCCGGGGTCTGCTTATTGCTGCCGGTGGGAGCAAACCGTGCAATATCGATCAATTTGACAAGCTTTTCACGTTCAACAGGCTTTTCCTTGTAAGTTCTTATGGATCGGCGGGCACGCAAAAAATATTCCAACTGCTCCGGCCCGACATGCTGTTCCTTTTCGATGGGTGGGCAATGATCGGGATGCAGTTCCCTATGTTCAAAAGCACCGTGGGGGCAGACAGCGACACAGTGGCCGCAACCAATGCAGCTTTCATCCGCCCCGGCGGTTGGTGTAGGGACCGCATCGGTGCCAATTCTTTCGATCACCAGCGCCGGGCATTCGAAAACACAGATGTCGTCGCGCTTGCATTTTTCCGGATTTACTTTGAAAAGACTCATTTTTAGATCCTCGAAGGATGGGTTAAAGCTTGAACAGCAAATCCAGAAATCTCTTGAGAAAGGCATCGACGACACCTTTAATTGGGATATTGGCGGACATACCGTACAAACGTCCGGCACCATCCACCGCTTTACCGGGATTATTGATAGTGGATTCTACGGCGGACTTGAGATCCGTGATAAATTTTTCAGGAAGCCCTTCCTGGGCATGCCTCAGCGTCAGGCATATATGCACTGCAGCAGGATTCTGCAAACCGTTCAAGCTCCATTTTTTCTCGCCCATATAATCCATGACCTTGTAGATATTCAAATCCTTTGAACTGAAAGCGATGTCCCACAACGCATCCCCAAGAAGATAGAGTTCGGGGATATCACGGATGCCGTCTTTAATGACTGCTGCAGCTTCGAGGATTTTTTTCGTATTCGCAAGATACCCCTCTTCACCGATGGAAAGCATGGCCGCCCAGGCCGCGGCACTGAGCGCTCCGGACCGGCTGCCGGCAAAGGTGGGAGAGAGGTACAGCCCGCCCGGCCAGTCCGTGGTGGTATAAAACTGGTAGCGTCGGAGTTCGGGGTTTCTGTAAAGAATGATCGATGAACCCTTGGCCGCATATCCGTACTTATGGGTATCCACCGATATGGACGTCACGCCCGGCAGCCGGAAATCAAACAAGGGAACCTCATACCCCAACTTTTCAGCCCAAGGCAAAATAAATCCGCCTAAACAGGCATCCGTATGGAATCCAATATCTTCTTCCCGGGCCAATTCGGACAAGGCTTCAATCGGATCGATGACACCATGCGGGAAAGAAGGTGTCGACCCGACAATAACAATGGTATTGGGGGTGATCGCATCCCTTGTTTTTTCAATGTCGGCCTTGAAATTCTCATCCACCGGAATACGCTTCATCTTGATGTTGAAATACTGTGACGCTTTGTCAAACGCGGCATGTGCCGTGCTGGGGACGATCATCTCCGGGTTCCGAATCCCCTTCATCTCCCGGGCCCAGTCCCGGTAGGTTTTCATGGCCAAAAGGATGCTTTCCGTCCCCCCTGACGACAACGCACCGCAGACTTCATCGTCTGCATCTTCTACATCATTGACCTTCTCGGCGCTCATCATATTGGCTGTCATGGATATGACCTCGGCCTCAAATTTGGTTATGCTCGGCCACACATCCGTGTGCAGAGGGTTGGTCTGGGATGTCAGCGCGTAGACTTCGTTGAGAAAATCGATGTGATCTTGAGCACCGTGGTACACGGCTCCGGACACAAGCCCATTTTTCCATTTCGACTCCTCCGCGGCTTTCAGGGCTTCCAGTTCACCAATAATTGTTTCTTTTTTACGGCCGGTTGCAGGAAGATGCGAGTATGTATGGTAATCTTTTTTATATGGTTTAATTGACGATTCCAGTTCCGCCATCATCTCTTCGGTTGTTTTCGTTGCCATCTATCCCTCCACTATGCGTAAATTACACTTCAGCACCTTACGTGCTTAAAATGTTCATACCTTATCAGTTGAATGTGCTGTCCATCTCCTCATCGCTGATGACAACCACAGAATTATGCAGCGGCTAGGGTTCTTCATAAAAAAATCTGGCCAGACGATCATCCTGGTTGGTAAGCCCTGCATTTATATTGAATTCCAATTCAGCCGTAATAATTTTTCT
>JAFDAT010000427.1 GCA_019313725.1 Deltaproteobacteria bacterium | reverse complement strand
ATTATCCACAGCCGGACCCAGCTTCTGGCGGGTATTTTTCTGCTGCTGCTGGGGTCGCTGGTCTACATCATCGACCGTTTGCCGGACCAGGTCTATTTTACCCGGTATTTCGGCATCCACCTGAATCTGTTCGATGCCGACACGCGTCTGCTGGGCCCGCTGGGCATGCGGCTGCCGGCTTTTTTTCACGTGCTCTCTTTCAGCCTGATCACGGGGGCCTTTTTCAGGTCGGGTAAAAAACGTTATCTGTTGATCTGTGCAGGCTGGCTGCTGGTGAACTGCTGCTTTGAACTGGGCCAGAAATACAAAGCCGTGGCTTTGAAACTGACCCCCGCATTTTTTGAGAAAATCCCCTTTCTGGAGAACACGCGGGCCTATTTTACAAACGGCACTTTCGACGTGTACGACCTTGCGGCTTTTGGGATGGGTGCATTAGCTGCCTATGGTTTGCTGCTGATTACGGGGAAGGATAAAAGAAAAATATCCAATATCCAATAATCAATATCGAATTTCCAAGGGCGGCATTGGGATGCCGGCATATTGTTAATGTAGGCCAGGGCTTCAGCCCTGAAAAAATCAGGTTGCAGTATCCAAAATGGCTCCAAAGTGACATTATTTTTTTATGACAAATAGGGGTAAATAGCGGCGACCTGTCGCGGCGTAGCTCGAAGAGCGAAGACGGAAGCCGCGTTGAATAACAGAATCAGCCGCCCTCCATCAGGAGGGCGGCTGATTCTGTTATTGGCTGTAGACCACCGCAAGGATGGTGGCCTCGTCCTTCTGGGCGGCGATCAGATGAGGGGTGGTGGAAAGGTAGTAGACACTGTCCCCGGGTTCCAACGCAAAGGTATCGGTCCCGATCTGGAGGCTGACGACGCCTTTCAGTACGTAGATAAATTCCTCACCGGCATGCACGGACATCTCTTCATCCGGATTTTCTTTGAGCTCCACGATCAGGGCTTCCATGTTGCGCCCCTTGACGTCCGGCGCCAGGCTCATGTAGGTGTAAACTTCCTTTTTGCCTTTTTTGGAGGTGGAGCGGCTGATTTTTACCTTTTCATCCTTGCGGGTAACGGAATAAAGCTTGCTCCCCTGGCCGGAAACGATTCGGCCGAAGGCGCTGTCCAGTGCTTTGGACAATCTTATGGATGTTCCCAACTGGGGTTTAACCCGGTCCAATTCGATATCTTCAAGAAAATCAACGTCGAACCCGGTCATCCGGGACAACTCTTCCAGGGAAATGCCCTTTTCTTTCCTCAATACGTTCAGCCGTTCCCCGACGCTCTCGACCTGCGTTTCGTCGGTTTTGGAAATTTCACCCGTCAGATCTTCAAAGTAATCCACGTTGATGGGCGGTTTGCTGTCTTTGTTTTCCATTTTGGTTCTCCTTGAAACAGACTTTCTCTGATATTCTTGGATTAAATTATTCGCGGATGATTGCGTTTGGCTTATTTTATAAGAACCTTATCACGAAAACACGAAATTTGAAAAGCACGAAATTCTAGATGCCTTTTTCGTGGTTTCAGTTTTTCGTGTTTTCGTGATGAAAGAAAATCTCCCTTTTTTCAGCTTATAAACACCTTGCCCCGATGTGTCTTGAAATGACGATCCGTTGAACCTCGGACGTGCCTTCGCCGATGTCCAGCAGTTTCTGGTCCCTGTAAAACCGTTCCACATCGTACTCCTGCATGAGGCCGTAACCGCCGTGGATCTGGACGGCATGGTTGGCGCACCGATACATCAGTTCAGAGCAGTAAAGCTTGGCCATGGCAGCTTCTTTGGAAAAAGGCAAGTTGTTGTCGCGAAGCCAGCAGGATTTGTAGAGCAGCAGCCGGGCGCATTCGATTTCGACCGCCATGTCAGCGAGCTTGAAGGCATTGGCCTGGAAGTTAGCGATGGGGCGGCCGAACTGCTCCCTCTCGTTGCTGTATCGCAGCGCCATGTCAAAGCATCCCTGGGCGCCCCCCAGTCCCATGGCACCGATGGAAAGTCTCCCGCCGTCAAGGGTCTGCATCATCTGGTGAAACCCGTGGCCCTGGGTTCCCAGGAGATTCTCTTTGGGGACCCGGCAGTCTTGAAAAAAAAGTTCACTGGTATTGGATGCACGCCACATCATTTTGTCGTGCATCACCCGGGTGGTATATCCCGGTGTACCCGATTCGACAAGTATGCACGACAGTTCGGGTTTGCCGTCGTCGCGCATTCCGGTTTTGCAGAGGACGGTCACACCGGCGGTGATGTCGGTGGAGGCATTGGTGATGAAAATCTTGCTGCCGTTGATGACCCATTCGTCACCGTCCATCACTGCATTGGTGCTGCTGTTGGCGGCATCGGATCCGGCATTCGCCTCGGTCAGACCGAAGCCCCACAGGGTTTCACCGCTGCAGAGCCGGGGCAGGTATTTCTTTTTCTGTTCTTCACTGCCGAAATAGTAAAGGGGGCCGATGCCCAGTGAGTTGCCGGCGGCTACTGTGGCCGCATGCGAGCCGTCCACCCGGGCGATCTCTTCGGTGGCGATGATATACGACATGTAATCCATGCCCTGCCCGCTGTATTCTTCGGCGACGAACACGCCGAAAAGGCCCAGTTCAGCCATTTTCTGCATGGTTTCGTAGGAAAAGGTTTCTTTTTTGTCGAGTTCGCGGGCCAGTGGTTTGATTTCGTTTTCGGCAAAACTTCTCACCGAATCTCTCAGGATTTCCTGCTCAGTGGAAAGGGTGAACTCCATAGTTGCTCCTAGGGGCCCTTCTTAAGGCGTTTATTTGTTTATTTCTAATGAATAAATTGAAATTGAGCGATTGTCAATAATCCTTAGCGGTCCTTCAACCGGACTTAAAACGTAAAACCTAAAACGATTCGTCACTTAATCCAATCCGGTATCTTCAGATCGGTAAATTTCTTCCGGCTGGGAAGATAACACTTGATGTCGATGATCGGGGACCCGTCATGGGCGTCGATCTCGTCAATCTTAATGGTGTTGCCGTCAATGGATTCAATCCTGCAGGTTGATATGGCAATCAGGTTGGGTCTCAGGGGGGCATGGGTCGCG
>JAFDAT010000426.1 GCA_019313725.1 Deltaproteobacteria bacterium | reverse complement strand
TTATCCGGGGGATGCCCGATTTGGTCCTGATGACCCTCATTTTTTTTGGCGGACAGATTCTGCTGAACAATGTCGGCGAAAAACTGGGCTTGGAATATATCGATGTGAGTCCATTTGTAGCCGGCGTCATCACCATCGGTTTTATCTTCGGCGCCTATATGGCGGAGACATTCCGCGGCGGCATCCTGGCCGTATCCCGGGGCGAAATCGAGGCCGGCTATGCGTTCGGCATGACTCCCATGAAGGTTTTTATGCGCATTACCCTGCCTGCCATGGTGCGGCACACCCTGCCGGGATTCGGCAATAACTGGTTGGTGTTGACCAAAGCCACCGCACTTATTTCCATCATCGGACTGCATGATATGGTGTTCAACGCCCTTGTAGCCGGCGGGACAACCCGAAAACCATTTACTTTTTTATGCGTGGTTGCATTTTTATATCTACTCATAACCGGCGTTTCCGATATCGGTATAAGATGGCTGGATAAACGCTATAGTGTGGGCGTGCGAAAGGCTTAGTCCGTATAAGGCTAAATTATGGATTTTCAGGTCATCATCGATAATCTGCCGCTCTATTTTCAGGGGCTCCGGGTTACGGTCATTCTGGTTTTTTTCTCGTTGGTTTTGGGACTGTGCCTGGCGCTGCCGATTGCCCTGCTGGCAACATCTAAAAACGTATGGGTGCGCATACTGCCCAAAGCCTATATCTATTTTTTCCGGGGCACACCCTTGATCGTGCAAATGTATCTGATTTACCACGGCATGGGGCAATTTGAGGCGATACAAAATAGTTTTCTGTGGGCCATATTCAAGGAAGCCTACATGTGTGCGCTGTTCGCTTTTGCGCTGAATACCGCCGGCTATACGGCGGAGATACTGCGGGGCACGATTGAACAGACCGCCTTTGGTGAAATTGAAGCCGGCAAGGCGTGCGGCATGTCCAGGGCCATGGTTTACCGGCGCATTATATTGCCCAGCACTTTCCGGCGCGCATTGCCGGCCTACGGCAATGAAGTGATCTTCATGTTGCATGGCAGTGCGCTGGCGGGTATCATCACCATCGTCGATCTGTTCGGTGCCGCCAAGATTGTCAACTCCAGGAGTTTTGTACCGTTTGAATCGTTTATCACCGCCGGTCTGTTTTACCTTGTCGTGACCTTTATTATCGTGTGGGGATTCAAAAAAGCCGAACACTATTGGCATGCCCATCTGCGCCCGAGAGAAAGTTGACCTTCCTAAAAATAAAACCACGAGACCCGAATGAATACCGTCCTTAGGATAACAACAAATGCAAGAAACTAGCAATTATCCCAAAAACCTGCGTTGGACCGTTATTGGTGGCGGAAACGGCGGACAATCCGTTTCCGCACATTTAGCCATAATGGGGTTTCATGTTCGATTGTATGACATTTCCCCCGACACCGTAAATGCGATTAACAAACAGGGCGGCATTGAACTAGAAGGCGTTGTGCAGGGCTTTGGAAAAATTGACCGGGTCACCACTGATCTTCACGAAGCGATTCAAGGGGCTCACATCGTCATGGTCATCGCCCCCGCAACAGCCCACCGCCACATCGCCAAAGCCCTGGCCCCATTTTTAAAGGATGGTCAAAGCATTGTGTTGCACCCCGGCGCCACCTGTGGTGCCCTGGAGTTTTACAAAGTGCTGGCAGATGAAAAATGCACCGCCCGCGTAACCATCGGAGAAACCAATACGCTGATTTATGCCTGCCGAAGCTCACGGCCCGGGCAGGCCACAATCCTCGGTATAAAAAACAAACTGCTGGCCGCGGCCATTCCGGCAGAAGCATCCACCAACCTCGTCGACAAACTAAATTCTGCATATCCCCAAGTTCACCCAGCCGTTAATGTCCTGGCAACCAGTTTTGACAACACCAACCCCATTGTGCATCCAGCACCGATATTGCTGAACACCGCTGTTATCGAATCACAAAAAGAATGGCTGTTTTATCTGGAAGGCATTACGCCGGCCGTCGGTGCTTTTTTGGAAAAAATGGATCAAGAAAGAATTGCCGTGGGCAAAGCGCTGGGCCTGGACCTCTGGTCGTGCCGGGATCAATATGTCATAGAATACGGTGTGAATGAAAGCACGCTGTCGAATGCCGTTAGAAAGACGGAAGCCTATGCCGACATAAAGGGCCCCCAATCTCTTGAAACACGCTATCTGCTAGAAGACATTCCCATGGGACTGGTGCCGTTGGTTGCAATCGGCAAAAGCCTTAACGTACCGGTGGAAAGAATGGAAACCATCATAAAACTGGGCGAGTTCATTCTCGGTAAGGACCTGACTTCAACCGGCCGTACCCTTGAAAAGATAGGTCTTACCGGTATGACGGCCGCTGAAATCAGACAGTTCATCGAAACCGGCAGGAAAGACTGAGGCTAATATAGCGATGGGGAAGGAAAAAATATGGATGAAATTTTATATGTGCATCACTTGGAAGAATGATTACTGGTGACGGACTCCATCCTTGCTCATCTCGGGTGCCCGGCAATGCGCACAAAAACAAAGGGGCGCATGCGCGCCCCTTTGTTACTGAAGGATCAATGCTTGTTTGAACGCTATACCACCCGCGAAGTCAGACAGCGGGCAATCTCGTCAGCTTCAAATTATTCACCATACACGTTGAAATCAAAGTATTTATCCTGAATTTTCTGGTACGTTCCATCCGCCCGGATCTGTTGTATGGCTTTATTAAACAGGTCCACCAGGTCTTTGTCCCCTTTGCGGATAGCAACCCCGACACCCTCACCGAACCAGCGCACATCCGTCATATCGGGACCGACGAATTCAAACTCTTTTCCTTCCGGATTTTTCAAAAAACCATCGAAAAGCGCAACGCTGTCGGCCAGCAGAAAATCCAGTCGTCCGGCCTTTATGTCAAGATAGGCATCATCCTGGGTTGCATAGCGTTTGATGGACACATCCTTGCCATAGTTGTCCGAAAGGTAACTGTCATGAGTCGTTGCGCGCTGCACACCGACGGCTTTGCCCTTTAATGTTTCCTTAGTGAATTCTGTCACAGTACC
>JAFDAT010000425.1 GCA_019313725.1 Deltaproteobacteria bacterium | reverse complement strand
GACATACGGTCCTGGACTGTGGCACGACGCGGCGCGCAGTCTCAGCTTGAGAAGCGGGTTACCGTTACCATTGATCTGACCTTGAAAAATCAGGTGGGAGACGTGATCTGGTTTACCAGGGGGATGAGCAATTCCGAGGTCTACGCGGTGTCATCGTCGGATAAAGGGCTTACTGAGAGCAACAAACGGCAGGCCATAGAACTGGTCTGTCTGCGGTTGGGCGAGGAGGCGTACTATAGAATGACGGAAGATTTTTAACTCTGAATTTCCCGCGCGGAAAGTGCGGAAAATTCAGATATTATTTAAGATGCTGAATTTACGAGTTTTGACAGCCGGGAAATTTTTCTTCCGGCGGTTTTTCTATGAATAACACCCTTTTTTGCAGCTTTATCAATGGCGGATTTTGCCGCGTTCAGGTGGTTCACGGTTTGATCGTTCGCAGTGTCGCTGACTGCCAAACGTACATCCTTGACGACATTTTTCACCCGGGTTTTCGTGGCTTTATTGCGCAGCCGCTTGGTTTCCGATTGTCGGGCGCGTTTCAATGCTGATTTATGATTTGCCAATGCTTTGAACTCCTTTCAAATTGAGTTGTTTAAATAATATTAAATATAGAAGCCATAATAAGATGTCAATAGCTTTTTGTCAATGGTGCCTGCTTTCAGGGGGAAGGCATGTTCCCGGAAAATGTTTATCCCCGGGTGAGCATCCAAAATGACGGAAAACGCAAAGGTAACCCGGGCTGCGGGGATCGTGGGCGCGGCCACGTTTCTGAGCCGAGTTTTCGGTTTTGTGAGAGACGTGGTCATTGCCGGTTACTTTGGGGCGGGCCTTGCCTCCGACGCTTTTTTCGTGGCTTTCAGAATCCCCAATCTGTTGCGGAGGCTTTTTGCAGAAGGCTCCTTGACGGTGGCATTCATACCCGTTTTTTCAGAATACCTCACCCGCCACGGACGTGAAGAGGCTTACCGGCTTGCCAGGTCCGCCATGCGCATGCTGTCTATCATTCTGGCGGTGGCTGCGGTTGCAGGGGTTCTGGCTTCTCCCGTGATTGTCCATATCATCGCCCCCGGGTTTACGGCGTCGCCTGAAAAATACCAGCTGTGCGTCGATCTGACCCGTTTCATGTTTCCCTATATTTTCTTTATCGGTCTGGTGGCCCTCTGCATGGGCATATTGAATGTGCTCGGTCATTTCGCCGCACCGGCCCTGGCGCCTGTATTTTTGAATCTGGCCATGATCACATCCGTATTGCTCTTTTCCCCGCACCTGGAAAGACCGGTGTTCGGCCTGGCCGTGGGGGTGCTTCTCGGCGGATTACTGCAGCTGCTGCTGCAGATACCGTTTTTAATTAAAAATGGTTTGTTTTTCTGGCAAAAGACAAAGATTTTTCATCCCGGCCTAAAGCGTATCGGCAAACTGATGCTGCCGGCTGTTTTCGGGGCAGCCGTTTATCAGATAAACATGGTGATCGGGACCCTGCTGGCTTCGCTGCTCCCTGAAGGCAGTGTTTCCTATCTATATTATGCGGATCGCCTGGTGCAGTTTCCCCTGGGAATTTTTGCCATTGCCACCGCAACGGCGGTTCTTCCCAGCCTGTCAAAGCAGGTTGCAAAAGAGGATTTCGACGGTTTGCGGGAGACCTTCCGCCATGCCATGAATTTTGTATTTTTCATTACGATACCGGCCATGGTCGGTCTGGTGGTGCTGCGCGAGCCCATCGTGTACCTCCTGTTCAAAAGGGGGGCCTTCGACGTTGAAACCGTCCGATTGACAGCCACCGCCCTGTTGTACTACTGTGCCGGGCTTTGGGCATTTTCGGCCGTTCGTATCGTGGTATCCATGTTTTACGCCCTGCAGGATACGAAGACACCGGTCAAGATGGCCGTGGTATCCATAACCGTGAATGTGCTGCTGGGGATTGGCCTCATGGGGCCGTTGAAGCATGGCGGGTTGGCGCTGGCGACCTCGCTGGCGTCGGTGGTCAACCTATTGCTTTTAATATGGGCTCTAAGGCAAAAAATAGGCATGCTGGGGTGGCGTCAGATCATGTCATCCGCAGCCATATCGTCTGTCAATGCATTGTTGATGGGCCTTGTCGTCTGGGGAACGGCTGGGGCCATCATACCTCGGGACCATCACTCGACCTTGGTGCTTCTGGCAGGTGTGGCCGGTTCTGTCGGGGCAGGGGTGGTAACGTATGCTTTTCTGGGGTATCTTTTCGGGGGTTCTGAACTCGGCAGGCTTGTGAGGGCTTTCCGCAGGCGGTAGCGCCGGTGGCCGGTTATCGGTTGTCGGTAGGCGGTGGTTGGAGATGCAGAAGCTCAGAAGGTGAGAAGGTGAGACGAAAAAGGTAAAAGGTGAAAGACTGAAGGGGCGGTTGGCAATTAGCCATAAGGCTCCTTCGACCTTCGGACTTTAACCTGAAACCCTATTTTAAATTATCCGGATCAATCCGTTATGGGTTCTAACCAAAAGATTTTGCTGGCCTTTTCCATATTGACGCTTTTTTTAATGCTGCTGTTTATCCTGTTCAGCGACAGGGGACTGTCCGATCTTTTCACCCTGAAAAGCGAAAGAGACCGCCTGCAGCAGGAAAATGTCCGTTTGAAGAGCGAGAACGATACGCTTTACCGGACCATTAAAAGGCTGCGGAATGATCCGCAGTACATTGAAAGCGTTGCCAGGAAAGAGTTGGGGATGATTAAAGAGGATGAAGTGATCTTGAAACCCGGAAAACCTGCTGAGGATTCCAAATAATGCAGTCCAGGGCTTCAGCCTTGCCGGAACTTGATAATTGGGCGTTAGATATTGATGGTCGATATTGAAGAAGTCGATATTGCCGATAAAGACGCCGTCGAGGATTTGATTGGTGACGTGGCTCCCGATCTGGTGGTAAACGCGGCGGCGTACACGGCGGTTGACCTCGCAGAAAGCAATCCCGAAATTGCTTATCAGGTCAACCGGGATGGGCCGGCAAATCTTGCGGCTGCCTGCTCGGCTGCGGATACGCCGCTGGTTCACATATCGACCGACTATGTGTACAGGGGGGATCAGAAGGCTGCCTATGTGGAAGACGACCCCGTGGCGCCCCTGGGTGTTTATGCCGAGAGCAAGTCAGCCGGTGATCTCGCGGTGGCGGGGATTTTGACAAAACATGTTATCCTGCGCACAGCCTGGGTTTACGGGATCCACGGCCATAATTTTGTTAAAACCATGCTCCGCCTCGGGCAGGAGCGGGAGCGCCTTATCATCGTGAATGACCAGACAGGCTGTCCCACTGCCGCCGCCGATGTTGCCGAGGCCATCCTGCAGATAGCCGGAAATCTTCGGCATACAGGGGATTCGCCCTGGGGGACGTACCATTACTGCGGCAGCGGAAAAACGACCTGGTTTGGTTTTGCAAAAGAAATATTCAAGATAGCCGGCCAGTATGAGACGTTCAAGGTCAAGGCCGTCGAACCTGTTCCGACATCGGCCTTTCCCACGCCGGCTAAAAGGCCGGTCAACTCCGTGCTGGATTGTTCTAAAATCACGCGGGCATTCGATATTACTCCGCGGCCGTGGCAAGAGAGCCTGGCGGACATGCTGAAGC
>JAFDAT010000424.1 GCA_019313725.1 Deltaproteobacteria bacterium | reverse complement strand
TTTCGCTGGATCAGGTTTATACATCTGGCTAATCTGAACTCCTTTTCAGTTGCCTTTTGGCCCGTTTGTGCCGGGCAGTGAAACCTATGAACGCAACCGGAAACGTCAGTTCAGGTTCAGCAAAGAGAAAAAACAGATTTATCGTCAGTCAGATGCCGGATTCATAAAACTCCTTAACCGGGTGCGCGACAACCGGTTGGATGAATCCACCCTGGCAGATCTTAATCCGCGCTGTATCGAGGGTTTTATTCCGGAAAAAGATCATGGCTATATCACCCCGACAAGGTCGTTCACTTGGGCGAGGAGTTCAAGACACTTGCAGAGAAACACTTCAGGGAGATCCAGGTTGCTTATGAGTCCCTTAGGCAGCCGTGATATGATTATGGAGGATTGCAGTGGATTCAACAAAGGAGTATCTTTATGTTGGAAGTCTTGTAGCGCCCGTTCTAGGGCGTATTGAAAAAAATAAGATAGGATTATAAAGAAAAGTTTCCTTTCGCCGCGCAACAAGATGTATGGTATTGGCGACGGATGAAATGATGCAAGGAGCCGAAGATGAATGCGTGGAAAAAAACGACCTGTGTACTATGAGGGAATCTATGCGGACTGGAAGTTCGTACTGAAGACAATCAAATCGTCAAGGTCAGGGGTGACAAGGACAACCTGAACAGCCAGGGGTATGTCTGCCGAAAGGGCCTGAATATTCGCAGTCACCAGCATCATGCCGATCGCCTGCTATATCCGCTGAAAAGGGTCGGTGATCAGTTTGAACGGGTTTCATGGGACCAGGCCATGAGCGAGATCGCTGCCAGGCTCAAAGCCATTGTGGCTGAGCACGGACCCCGCGCATTCGCCCTCATGGGCGGCGGCACCTTAGGTTGTATGTCCCAGGGGCCATTTTCGGTGGGACTGTTACGTGCCATGGGGTCGCAGTATTTCTACAATGCCCTTGCCCAGGAACTGACCGGCCGATATTGGGCCGACGGGGAATCCTTCGGCAACCAGAATCGCCACACCAGTCCAGACCTGGAGCATACGGACATGGTGCTCATGGTGGGCAAAAATCCCATGATGAGCCATCATTCCCCGCGTGCTCGTAAACACTGGCCCGCGTTCAGTAAAGACCCTGATAAAATCTTGGTGGTTGTGGACCCCCGGCTTTCGGAAACCGCCAAGCTGGCCGATATCCACCTGCCTATCCGGCCGGGTACGGATGCCCTGTTATACCGGGCCATGATCGCCATTATCCTGCAGAAAGGCTGGCATGACCAGGCGTATATCGATGCGCATGTGAGCGGGTTTGATAAAATTCGTCCATTGTTTGAGGACTTCGACGCTCGTGCAGCCATCGCGGTGTGTGAACTTGACTACGACGAGGTGGTCAAGGTCTGCCATCTGTTCGTCACCCGTGCTTCCAGTCACGAGAGCGACCTGGGCGTACTCATGAGTCGCCACAGCACGCTTATCTCCTACCTGGAAAATGTATTAAGAACTACCTGCGGCCGGATCGGTGTGAAGGGTGGCAATCTTTTCGGCATGGGTTTGATGAGCGGCGGTCCGACGAGGGTGCGCGATCGGGAAAGAGAAAGCCGGGCCTGGCGCACGGTGGCTACGGACTTTTTCCCCATCACCAATCTGTACCCGCCCAACGCCATGCCCGAAGAAATCCTGAATGACCACCCGGAACACCTCCGGGCAGTCATGGTAAGCGGCGCCAATCCCTTACGCTCTTTTGCCGACACCAGCCAGTACGAAAAAGCATTCGGGGCTCTGGACCTACTGGTCACGGTAGACATCGCCATGACCGAAACCGCCGCATTGTCACACTATGTGCTGCCCGCGCTCTCGGCTTATGAGTCGTACGATGCCGGCATGGCCCACGGCTTTCCCAAAGTATTCATGCAGATGCGCCATCCGGTGGTAAAACCGGATGGCGAACAGCTTGAGGCGGCGGAGATTTTTACCCGTCTTGCCGATGCGCTCGGCCTGGTGCCCGAGATTCCGGATGCATTGCAAAAGGCGGCGGACGGCGGAGACCACCTGCATTTTGGCACAGAGTTAATGACTTTTGTCGGCGAAAATCCGAGTGCCGGCCGGTCCATGCAGTATATCCTGGCCAAGACACTGGGGCGCAGCCTGGGTTCCGTCAACCAGGCCTGGTTGTGGTCGAGCATGGCCACCCTGCCGCCCTGGGCCCAGGAAAAAGCGATCCGGGCGGGTTTCACCCCCGGGCCTGCTATAGGCGATGCCATGTTTCAGGCGATCATCGACGCCCCGGGCGGGTTGATTGTCGGCAGCGTGGACCCGGACGAATGGGATCATTTTAAAGTCATTTCCACCGCGGATGGCCGGATTAACCTGGATGTGCCCGAGATGCTGGAATGGCTTGGGGAAATCGAACCCGCGCTGGAACAAGCATCCTTAAAAGCGGATGAAGACGAGTACCCCTTGATCATGTCCTCGGGTCTGCACATGGATGGCAATGCCAATTCCCAGATGCGCGATCCGGCCTGGAACGAAGGCAAAACGTACCACTGGTTTCGTATGCACCCGGATGACGCGGCAAAGCAGGGGCTGGAGGATGGGCAAAAGGTACGGGTAATTACCGAGGCAGGTCAGGAACAGATCGAGCTCAGAATCGACGCAACGACCAGGCCAGGATATGCGCTGATGCCGCATGGTTTTGGATTGGTCTATCAAGGGGAAAAATATGGGGCTAACGCCAATCGGTTAGCCAAGAGCACACATCGGGATCGACTGTCCGGCACCCCATTACACCGATACGTCCGTTGCCGGGTGGAAGCGATATAGAGGCGTTATAGTATTAAACAACTGGTCCTCTGGTCCAGATCAGAGACCTTAGGCTCTGCCGAAAAATTAACCCGAAGTGTTGAGTGATCTAAAGTGATAAGTGATCTAAAGTTGATGAGTCGCTTCGCTCTATCTATATATGAACAGGTAGAATTCCTTAACTTTAGGCACTTTAGATCATTTTAGCTCACTTTAGTCACTTCATGCTATGAAATAAACACTCCCTTATAGGGAGAACCCAGTGCCGGGC
>JAFDAT010000423.1 GCA_019313725.1 Deltaproteobacteria bacterium | reverse complement strand
TTACCTCGGATATTATTGTGGGGTTTCCCGGGGAGACCATGGCTGATTTCGAGGATACCGTATCCTTGATACGCCAATTGCGATACGACAGCCTGTTTGTATTCAACTATTCGGATCGACCCTCTGCGCCTTCACGAAAATTTCCCCGAAAAGTTGACGAGCAGGAAAAAAAATCCCGGCTGCAGCACGTTCTATATGTTCAGGCTGCGATAACCGCTGAAATCAATGCTGAAATGGTGGGTAGCCAGGAGCTCGTCCTGGTTGAAGGCCGCAGCAAACGGCAGCCCATGGAAAATGGGAAAGCAATGGATCGTTCCGTGCAATGGTCAGGCCGCACCCGCTGCAATAAAATCGTAAATTTTGTTATCGACGGATCGGAGAAAACCATGACCGCCGATATTACCGGGAACACAGTCAGGGTGAACATAGAAAGGGCCTTGTCGCATTCACTTTGGGGAAGATGGCACCAGGACACATCCGCCAATTCAGGGCTGAAAGGAGATAAAAGTTATGCTGCATAAGGTGAGTGTGGCCGGGCTGACCATGGATCCAGCGTCCAATACACCGATAATCATTTTAAAGGCGGATGAAAACGACCAGGCCATTCCCATATGGATAGGGCTGTTAGAGGCCACCTCCATTGCCTCGGCCCTTCAGGATATAAAATTCGATCGCCCCATGACCCATGATTTATTTAAAATTTTAAGCGAAACCCTGGATGCGAGTGTTACCCGTGTGGAGGTCTGCGATTTGAAAGACAATACCTTTTATGCCCGAATTTATTTCACATCCGGAGACAAAACCTTTGACATCGACGCCAGGCCCAGCGATGCCATTGCGATTGCATTACGTTTCAATTCACCTATTTATGTGGATGAAAGGGTCGTGCAGAAGTCCAAGACTGATGCAGGCCCATCCGAAGTTTTCGATGACAGCGAGGAAGGCCGGAAATGGGCGGAATACTTAGAGAAGCTCAACCCGGAAGACTTCGGCAAATACAAAGTCTAACATTTAAATTCACCCGGCGCTAAAAGCGCCGGGTGAATTTAAATGTGGAATTTTCCATTCTCATATATCAGGCGCGTCTTTCCGCCTTTGAGATGCGCACAGTCCCCGTATCAGAACATCCGCATATCGATCCAGTTGTTTTTCCGTAAGCATCTGTCTCACATTTTCGAGGTGGTATTTTGTATGTCAGCGGCGAAGCCGTGTTTCGTAATTTTTGCTTACCAAAAATTACTCTTTCAGAAAAAGCGCATGGTATTGGGGTTCCGTGAGGTGTTTTTTTAAGAGTCGCGTGATCAGGTTGAAAATGTCGGTCAATTCTTCATCGGTCATTTTTTTTTTCAGTTCCTGCATCAGATCGTCATCCGAAAACTTCTGCAGGTAGTATATAACTGTGTTTTCATCGGTTTCACGGTTGAACCCGAAACCGACAAAACCCTGGTAATCTTCAACAAATCGATGGGCGTGATGGCTCATTGTTTGTGATCCTTGTTTGTAAAGTGGTCGACCATTTCTAATGCATTCATAATAGATAGTAAAAAGATGGTCAACCGCTCCTTTAAAAAAATAGGATCATCTCTCGATCCGTTGTAGTATTGTTGGATTGAGTGATCCAAATCGAAATTGGGATCGCTATCGAAATATTAGGACACTTGAACACAATAAGCTTGATGTCTTATGCTTCTCGATAGGTTACTTCGCCTATCAGCACCGATTTTATTGAAATCGCATCATGCTTGCGTATGATTTCGGTATTATCCGCACGGTTTAGCAGGGATAAATCCCTGGGCTACAAAGCTGTTGGCTTTATGCCATGTAGTCCAGGGCTTCAGCCCTGCTGGAATTTGATAATTGAGTGTTGGATATTCAATTCCGGATATCCGGGTTGGGATGGTGATATTATATTCAGTGAGACACGGAGTTTTACGTGTAGCAAGTATTCGATCCCGGTCCCGATAGCGATTTCGATCCCGATGAAATCATAAGAAAACAAACAATCGTCAGCTGTGATTTATATTTTATCGTATGCTTTAGGGTATTGATCTATTATTAAAAACAAGTGATTGTTTCTAATGGGTGATATGAAAAATACATCTATCGGGTATATGGCCGCAGACCGGAAAATCAGACTCCGCTGGGGGGGCTGGAAAACCGTGAAGGCGGACCATCGGGGGACAGTGCTGCTGCTTACCGGAAGAGGCGAATACCTGGAGAAGTACGTTGAAACCGTTGATGATCTGACCTTGCGGGGGTATGATGTTTACAGTCTGGATTGGCGCGGGCAGGGGCTTTCTTCCCGAATGCTTTCGAACCGTCAAAAAGGATTCGTGCATACGTATGATGATTATCTGTCCGACCTGACACATTTTGTGGAAACGGTGATCAAGTCGTTCGCCAGACCGCCATTTAAGATGTTGGCGCATTCCATGGGCGCTCATGTCGGGTTGCGTTACCTGCATGACAATCCCGGTGAGTTCCACAGCGCTGTTCTGACAGCGCCCCTTATCGACGTCGCCATGCCCAACGCTTTGAAAACAATCCTTAAGGCATATGTAAAAATGGCGGTAAAACTGGGTTTGGGTGAACGCTATGTACCGGGTGCCGGCGACTGCAAGCCGGGGGAGCGAAGATTTAGAAAAAACCAGCTTACCAGTGATCGTCTCCGGTTTGAGCGTGTGAACCGCCAGGTGCGTGAAACCCCGGCGCTTGCTTTAGGCGGTGTAACCCATCAATGGCTCCTGGCAACGTTTCGTTCCATCGATGTCATTAGCCGCAAGGATTTTCTCGAAGAGATAGACCTTCCGGTTTTGATCGTGGCCGCGGGAAACGATTCCATCGTATCTCTGCAGGCGCAAGCCGCGGCTCAGGGCCGGCTGTCCACATGCACCCTGGTGGAGCTGAACTGCGCGCGTCATGAAATTCTGATTGAAGCGGATCCGTTTCGGCAGAAATTTTGGAGAGCATTTGATCAATTCATTTAAAATATGTGTTGATTTTTTTAAATTGTTTGCGTAGTTGGAGATCACTAGCTGATTATTTTCCAGGGAGATGATGCA